>JBEGUD010000072.1:0-7185 GCA_041179065.1 Bacteroidota bacterium
ACATCGTTCACCTTAAGAAAAAAAGCCTTGAATTGGCCGGAGTTCTTTAATAAATAGGTGCAACTATAGTAGCTTTGCGTGTAAATCAACAAGATGCAATTGCAACTGAATAAAAATGCAACGTTAGGAATAGGCGTATCCTTAATAACAGGAACTTGCTTGATCCTATCATCTATGATCATGGGCAAGGAAAATGCTTTCCTGCTTATGAACCTAGACTTAGGGCCTGCCGCAGATTTTTTTTTCTATATCTGGGCCAATGCTGGAGATGGATTTATTTGGATCCCCGCTTTTGCATTAACACTCATGTACAAGAAAAAATTTGTTCCGTTTTTGCTTGCCACGATCGTGTTTTCAACCATTATCACGCAAAGCTCAAAACAAGTGTTTTTTAAATCAGAAAATAGACCTACTGCTGTCATATCTGATAATGCATTAATACACAAAGTATCGGGCATTGTAATACATAGCACTAATAGCTTCCCTTCTGGACATACGGCAACCGCATTTTCACTTTTCTTATTCTGCTGTTTTATTAGTTCAAAAAAATGGATCGTACCATTAGGGTTCATCTACGCATTGTTAGGTGGTTATGCAAGAATTTATGTGGCACAGCACTTTCCTCTAGATGTTGGCGCTGGAATATTTACAGCATACTTCAGTACTTTAATAGCATGGATCATTCACTTGAACTATTTTAATAAAACCGAATGAAAAAACTTAAAAACATACAACTAACCCTTCTAGTTGCTTTCAGCTTTATTTTTCAGCTAGCCTTTGCACAAGACACTACCCAGCAAATTACATCTGGCAGGTTTAATAGTGCTGCCGCTCAAAAAAAGCCCTATGTTATTCTTATTTCAATTGATGGCCTTAGATCTGATTTTGTAGAAAAATTTAATGCTACATCATTGCAAGCCTATGGCAAATCTGGTGTCGTTGCAAATTATATGACATCTGCATTCCCTTCCTTAACTTTCCCAAACCATTATAGTATTGTAACCGGTCTTTATCCTGCTCACCACGGCTTAGTAGATAATACTTTTTTTGATGAAAAAGCAAACGCTACCTATACCATGTCCAATAAAAAAATGGTAGCAGATCCTTATTGGTATGGCGGAACCCCACTTTGGGTACTTGCCGAAAAGCAACAAATGGTAACAGCAAGTTTTTATTGGGTAGCGTCTGAAGCGCCCATTGCAAATACAAAACCAACTTACTTTTACAATTACAACGACAAAATAAAAATAGAGAAACGAATTACTCAAATTAAGGACTGGTTGAGTTTGCCTGAAAAAACAAGGCCACACCTTATTACTTTTTACATGCCTGAGGTAGACGATGCTGCGCACAATTATGGACCAGATAGCAAACAAGCAGAAGCTGCTGTACAATATATAGATGGTGTAATTAAAAAAATGAATGATGCGCTAAGCAGCTTAGGTTTACCCGTCAATTATATTTTAGTTTCAGATCATGGCATGGCGCTTGTAGATAGCCAAAACCCAATTAGACTTCCCAAAGCCGTAGATCCTACAAAGTTTTACGTGCCTTCTGGAAGTGCGCTTTTACAACTTTATGCAAAAGATACTGCTGCCATTATCCCAACCTACCAAGCACTACTTAAAGAGGCCAATGGATATGATGTTTATTTAAAAAATAATACACCAAAATATTTCCATTACAGCAACCGTGATGACCGCTTTAACCGTGTAGGTGACATTATTTTAGTAGCCAAACTACCTTATACATTTAGCTTAAGTGGAAGACCCAGCAGTCCGGGCAAACATGGTTACGATCCTAGGCTCCCCGAAATGAGGGCCAGCTTTTTGGCATGGGGGCCTGCATTTAAATCCGGCAAAAAAATAACCGGATTTGAAAACGTGCACGTATACCCACTTGTAGCTAAAATTTTAGGATTACAATATGATCAAAAAGCAATTGACGGAAATTTAAGTGTACTTAAACACACACTTAAATAACCTGCTAATCCTACTAATCCTTCCAACGCCAGTCACCTGCAATTTGAAGGGGTAGTTTTAGATTGTTTTTTAATAAAAACAATCTTGTTTCATCATCATTTAAATGCTTTGCTTCAATAGAAGGCGCATCGGCAACACCAAACACCAATATCGCATTAAAACGAACGGTATTTTTCATTCCTTTTTCGTCCACCAGTTTAAAGCCATCGCAGTCTGCGTGGTAGCAAGGACCTGCATTGTTAGGGAGTTTTCCACCCGCTGCACCGCCCGTAGGAATGCCTTGTAGCATAAACGGCTGGTGATCACTATGAAGCCCCGCACCTGCACTAAATGTATTTTTGAAACTGGTATCAATACTTTGTACAATCGAACCAATCGATTTAAACAAATTTTCAGAAACATCTGTAGAACTTGAATATCCTGTTGGATCATTGGTCATGTCATAATTAAACATGTACCTGATTTGATCTATCGATTTGTCTTTTTTTGCAGCTTCGATATAGGCCTTAGACCCTAACAATCCTTCTTCTTCACCCATAAATAATACAAATTCTACAGTGCGTGTAGGACGTAGGTTAAGCGCACCAAAAGTGCGTGCCATATCAAGCACAGAAAATGATCCAATACCATTATCAATAGCGCCTGTAGCTAAATCCCAACTATCCAAATGACCGCCTACCACAATTTTTTCTTTAGGCAAATCACTTCCTTTAATTGTTACTACAACATTACGGGCTTTAATGAGTCCAGAAAAATTAGTCATGTTGATACTTGCAAACTGCTTTTCTTTTAAGAGGGCCTCTTTATAGGCAAGTCCATCTTCTTTGCTAATACATACCGCTGGAATAGGAATTAATTTTCCTGTCACAGACGCTGTGCCAGTTAATAAAATTCCGCCGTCTGCAGTATTAATTACAATGATTCCTTTAGCACCAAATTTTGTAGCGATGGCTGTTTTTTCGGAGCGGTGAAGACTTGGTGTACCCGGTTTTGATCCTGGTAAAACACCTAAATATACAAGTGCAATTTTGCCTACAACTTTTGCTGGATCTTTTGCATAATCTTCATCTAACCCATTACCCATATCCACTACTTCAAGTGAAACATCGGCAGCAACTGGTGAATGCGCGAGTGACACAGACTTTACAGCTTGCAAATTTGTAAGACTATTCCCCATCTTCAGTGTTAAACTACCCCTACTCCAACTCTCTACCTCAAACGGCTGGTATTTTACGTTTTTAAAGCCATAAGACTTTAATAAATTAAAAGCATAAGCTTCTGCCTTACTCCCATTTTCAGATCCCGTTAAACGGTGCCCAATGGTTTCAGTGGCATACTTAAGCGTAGCATAAGCTTTAGAGTTTTGCTGCACTTCGGCATTGATACTTGCAAATGCTTCATACCACTCAGGCTTGCTATACTTTTGAGCAACAAGCGTATTGACAGCAAATAAAACGGCAATAACAACTACTAACTTTTTCATTTTGTATCTTATTTAAAACAATTATTTATTAATATCAACTTGTAATAATTCCTTCTTTTGTAAATAGTCTTCCAGTAATTTAATTTGATTAGAGGCCCTATTGTAATTATGAAGCGGATATTTTGCGCCATAATACACATCATCATTTATATAATCCGTTAAGAACCTGAGCGCCTGCATATAAATCATAAATAAGCCAGCATAGTAAACCTGCTCTACCTCATCTTTAGATAACATGTTGCCTGCACCTTTTAAATACCCTTTTACAATGGCTTTATATATTGTAGGCCTTACAAGAACTTTAGAAAAATCAGTTTCTTCTTCAGAAACGGCACATAAATAGGTTCTAAACATATCACCAAGATCACTTATAAAATAACCTGCCATGAGCGTATCCAAATCTATCACACAAATTCCTTTGTCTTGATTATCAAAAAGCAAATTGCTTATTTTGGTATCATGATGTGTAGCGCGTAATTTAAAATTTGGATTTGATTTTATTGTTTCAAAAAAATCAGCAATCCACTTATGTTCTTGTAAAAATTGAATCTGATTTTTTGATGCACCTATCCTATCTTGATTTCCAGATGTGAGCGCAAATGCAAACTGCTCATACCTAAGTGTTAAATTATGAAAATCGGGGATGGTAATTTGTAAATCATTGGCATCAAGACCATTTAATGCACTTGTAAAAAGTCCAAATTGATATCCAGCTTCAAAAGCCTGCTCCTCATTTTGAACCACTGTTTTAGCATGAGATCCTTTAACATAAGGAAACACCCTGTAATACCCCTGCTCTATATACTCCATCTGATTCCCATGCACAGAACTGATGGGTGCTACAAAATAATAATCTGGACTATGGGCCGCTAGGTATCCAGCTATTAATTGAATATTATGCGCAATCGCAATTGGATTTTTAAAAACAGTCGTATTTATTTTTTGCAAAACATATGCGTCATTTCCAGACGTTATGATATAGGTGTGATTGATAAGCCCTTCACCAAGCGGCTTTACTTCCACTACTGAAGCATCAAAACCAAATACCGCTAATACATTTGCAGAAACGCTCATCCTACAATATTAATAGCTGTCATTTAAAGCAAACACTGGCTTTCTATACATCCACTCGCCACCCGTAAAATCAGGGAATGCAATGGTTTCATTACCAAGTGCAATAGACTGTTCAGAAAGTGGTGTAATGGCACTCCAAGTGGCAGCATCGTATACATCAAGTGGTGTTGGCTTACTATTTTTGATAGATTCAACAAACGCATGAATTACAAAAAAGTCCATACCGCCATGACCAGCTCCTTCCGTTTCTTTACTCCAACGTGCCCACAATGGATGATCATATTTATCCAGCCATTCTTTAGCAGGCTCCCACTGATGCGATTTAGGCGATTTGTCCTGAATGTAAATACTCTTATTCACGTCCATCCATAGTCCTTCGGTACCCTGAACCCTGAATCCTAACGAATATGGACGTGGCAAATTGGTGTCGTGTTGTAATAAAATAGTTTCACCATTAGCGCATTGAATATTAGTGGTAACCACATCACCGAGTCTAAAATTAATTTTTGCATTGGGGTGATTTTCGCCACCTTTTTTAACCACATGGTTGTGCAGCCCTCTTGCTTTAGAAGAGAATGAACATAAGTTTACAAAACGGTTCCCTCTATTAATATTGATGTAATTAGCGATTGGGCCAACACCATGTGTTGGATACAAATCACCATTACGCTGTACAGAATGTTCTGTTCTCCAAGAAGCTTCCGAAAAAGCTTTTTCACCAAATTCTACGGGTGTATTAGCAGCATTATTGCCGTTGTTAAATTTAACCTCTCTTAAATCATGCTGATACCCTCCTTGTAAATGAATGAGTTCTCCAAACAATCCCTGACGCACCATATTTAAAACTGCCATAACATCACGGCGGTAACATACATTTTCAAGCATCATAACTTGAGCGTTGTATCGCTCTGCTGTTTTTACAACATCCCAGTGATCTTGCAAACTAAGTCCAATACATACCTCGGAACCAACATATTTTACGCCAGCTTCTAAAGCGCCAACAATCATTGGTTTATGCCACTCCCAAGGTGTAGCAATGACAACACCATCTAGTTTTTCTTTTTCCAACATACGCTTCCAAGCATTGGCGTCTCCGGTATAAATAGCTGGCATTTTCTTACCCGATTTTGTAACCTCTTCTTTTGCGCTATTAAGCATATAATCGCTAATATCACAAATAGCAACAACCTCAACATCCTTTCTTGTTAGGAGTAATTCTAAATGATTTTGACCTCTTAATCCCACACCAATGATGCCAATTTTTACAGCATTTGCCGACGCTGATTTTGCAAAAAGTTGTGTAGAGGGCATAAATGCTACAGAAGCCGCAGCAAGGCTGCTGTTTTTAAGGAAGTTGCGTCTTTTCATAGAATTAAGATTTAAGGTGTTCAAGATAAATAAATTATGACAATTTTAAAGCCGTTTTAAGTAGTTTGCAGGAGAGAATTAGCAAGATTTGAAAATTGACCAAGAAATTAGCAATAATGAGCTGTAGAAGCCCCCACCTCTACATTATAATAGTACTTACACTATTCTTTAATGTAGCAAGTGCCCAAACCGACACGACATTCTGGTTTGCGGCTCCAGACCTGCAAGAAGCCCATGGTGACAGACCCATTTTTTTAAGATTTTCAACTTCCAATTCAGCTGCTGCGATTACCATTTCTCAACCAGCAAATCCGGGCTTTACCCCCATTAGTATAAATATTGCAGCCAATAGCTCGAACTCAGTAAATCTCACCACTGTAATTACGCAAATAGAAAATGTTACGCCAAATACAGTTAGCAATAAAGGTTTATTAATAAGATCCAATAGCCCCATTTCTTGCTACTATGATATAGCCAATGGTTCTAATGGAGATATTTATGCATTAAAAGGTAATAACGCACTTGGCACAAAATTTACCCTGCCTTTTCAAATGGGTTTTATAGGAAGACCGCTTCCATTATATACCACCGATTTTATTATTCTTGCTACAGAAAATAATACCCAGGTTACCATTACACCCAAAAGCAACTTAATGGGGCGTGCAGCTGGCGTTCCGTTTACTATCACTTTACAAAAAGGAGAAACCTATACCTGTTCTGCTGCCAATAATATAGCAACAGAAAGACCAGGAGGCACCCTTGTCACTTCCAATAAACCCATTTGTATTTCAACAAAAGATGATTCCCTTTTTTATACCGGACAAGGTTGTTCAGATACTGCTGGCGACCAGCTTATACCAGACAATATTGCAGGGCAAGAATTTATTGTTATTAAAGGATACTTTAACAGTCCCGATTTTTATTATGTTTTTGCCATCGAAAATAATACCATTGTAAAAGTAAACGGATCCACTGTTGCAACACTTCAGGCTGGCGATTATTACAAAGGATCTTTAAGCGAAAATTCCTGTTTTGTAAACACAGATAAACCAATTCATATTTTTCATATTACAGGTTTTGGTTGTGAACTTGGAGGTGCCATTATTCCATCCATCAAATGCACGGGATCTAAAAGTATCAGTGTTACTAGGGCTTCAAGCACAGGTAGCTTTTTTTTAAATGTATTAGCCCCAAAAAATAGCATCAATGATTTTAAACTCAATGGCAGTAATACAGGTATTGATGCTAGCTTATTTAGCCCGGTTACGGGCAGCAATG
>JBEGUD010000073.1:0-4094 GCA_041179065.1 Bacteroidota bacterium
TTCCTATTTCTTGTAAATCTGTCATGAATAAATACAACACATACCTTAATCCGGCAGCTGTATTACGCACACCATGTGCTAAATGTAACCAACCATGTGGCGTATAAATGGGCGCAGGACCAAGGCCGTTTTTAGATTCATTGATGGTATGATACACGCGTTTGTCAATAAGCGTTTCCTCTTCTATTTCTGCATGTTCAATATCCTTTGTATAACCAATTGCAATACCACCTCCAGAACCTGCTTCAATAAAACCATCTTGAGGTCTTGTATACAGCGCGTACATGCCATTAACAAATGTTGGATGCAATACCACATTACGCTGCTGATTAGATCTAGTTACTAAATCGGGTAATCGCTCCCAGGTTTTTAAATCTTTTGTTCTAGCAATACCGCACTGTGCAACCGCAGAAGACTGGTCTGCGTCAGGCACACCTTTTTGTCGACGTTCTGTACAAAACAAACCATAAATCCATCCATCTTCGTGTTGCACTAGACGCATGTCATATACATTGGTATCAGGCTCGCTTGTTTCAGGCAACAATATAGGTGTATCCCAAAAAGTAAACCCATCTATGCCGTTTGCACTCTCTGCAATAGCAAAAAAAGATTTTCTATCATACCCTTCAACACGTGCAGCTAAAATGTATTTGCCATTCCAAAACATAGCACCGGCATTAAATACCGCATTGATACCAAACCGCTCCATTAAAAATGGGTTGGTATTAGGGTTGCAATCATAGCGCCATTCTATAGGAACATGCGCTGCTGTTAACACAGGATGCTTGTACCGAGTTACCAATCCATTATACACCAACGCCTCATTTTTTGTAGCAAGTAACGCAGCATGACTGCTTCGTATTTGCTGTAACCGCTCATTAAATTGCTTGCTCATGCTATATTAATTTCTAATCTTCTAATTTATTCCACCAAGTTCTTTTTAAAATAACCACTGTAACAGCTAAAACAGCCACCGTAATAATAAGTGGTGTTTTTAACCACAATACAATGTATATAGGTAGTAATGTTAAACAGGTTTGGGCAATCATACCTACTACCACATTAAACATGTCTAACGTAAATCTTTTATTGGGTTCAAAAGTTGGATCCGCCTCAACCACAAGGTTATGAATGGGCTTCCAAAAGCCCCAAGGCTTTACCGTTTTGTAAAAAATGGTAAGTGTTTCGTTATTTGTTGGAGGCGCCGTATAAGTTCCCACAAGGCAACCGATAATTGATAACAAGAAAATAATAGGCCACACATTTAAAAACAATCCGTCGTAGAGTTTTAAAAATACGAGTGCCGAAATAATCCCAGTTGCCATTCCCATCACAAACCCATTGGCATTAAAACGCCACCAATACCACTTAAATAAATTAGCAGCGATATACCCACCATACAGCCCTCCCACAATCCATTGTAAAATACTATTTACATCTTTTGCAAAAAATCCAAGAACAATACCAAGCACAACCACTAATACACCTACTAAATAATTGGTAGTAGCTATTTTTTTATTGCTCGCATCTGGATTCATGTATTTTAAATAAATATCATTGATAATATAGGCCTGTGCAGCATTTAAAGTCCCCGAAAAAGTTCCCATAAATGCACCCAGCAAGCCCGTTAATGTAATACCTAAAATTCCAACCGGTAAAAAAGCATAAATGGTGGCCGGCAATATTTTTTCAAAATCGGGACCATCTACAGATGCTATATTTAAATCTTTATAGTATAAAAGGGCCAATACCGTAATGCCAATAATCATTGAATAACGTATGGGCAGTAAAATAATAGAAACAAAGCCGGTCATTTTACTCGCCTCTTTAGGTGACTTGGTAGATAAAATCTTTTGCATGTCATAATTAGGCGCAGGCCCAGCTAAACTTGCAAAAATTCCTTTAAAAAGCATCATCATAAAAAACGCACCAAACAAACTATAACCATCAGATTTAATTTTATCATTTACCGCGCTATTAATACTTGTCCAATCTAAATTTAAGTTCCAGTTAAAGGAAGGCGTTAACCATCCCTCCGGAATCGCAAGCGCATTATTTCCAGTATGCAAATGTGTCATGGCAATAGCAGCAATTGCAATACATGCAACGGTCATAATTAAATACTTAATTAAATCACCTAACACAATACTATGCATGCCACCTAAAATAGAATAGAACATGGCAAATAAAGTAAACACGATACCATAAAAATGGGCAACATATGCAGCAGGAACATCAAAAGGCACATAAGCTGCAACCGAGTTCCAAGGAATAAATATTTCAACAAATTTTCCGAGTCCTATAAATCCGTAGGCTAAAAATCCAAGGCATCCGATAAGCGCAAATACCACCACCACGGTATGTGACCCTTTAACGCCCTTGCCAGTTGTACCAAACCTAGTGGCAAGCCATTCTGCACCTGTATTTGCGTTAGACCTTCTAAGCCATTTAGATAAAAACATCATCATAAATACCTGGTTAAAAACAGGCCATAACCAAGGAATCCAAACACTTTTTAAACCATATACAAAACAAAGCGTTACCATCCACATGGTACCACTAATATCAAACATATCACTAGCATCACTTAAGCCCAACAAATACCAAGGCAGTTTTTTACCAGCCATTAAATAGCTTTCCTTGCTTTCTTTGGCCTTTTTACGCATGTAAAATCCAATAAAAATCATGGTAGCTAAATACGCTACAATAATGGCAATATCTATGGCGTGTAATTTCATATCCTAATTATTGATAGATATTTTTAGTGGCTAATTGTTTTTCAAATAGCATTTTTGGATAGGTATAAAAAAGTTTAAAATTAGCTTCAGATGCCTGCCCAGGATAAGGAGCATAATAATGCATTTTTTTAGTAGACTTCATATAACCCGCGTTGCGCCATACTAACACATGTGATACAGGATACTTTTGTAACAAAGGATACAAAGTAGCTGTCCACCACTCGGGGTCGGGTATAGCCTCATAGCCGGTTTCAGCAATAGCAGCTATTTTATTTTGGCTCACTGCTATTTTAGTTAAAATATCCAATTGCTTGTTCATGACCTGTAAAAAACTTGCACGCCCTCCTATTCCTTCGTACTGATACCTATCAAAACTCAATATGTCAATACGATTTTCTCCCGGATAACGCTGCAAAAACGACTCCGCGTCATCAAAATCTGCGGTATTGTATACATAAACGAGGTGATGAATATTTTTTGTTTTGATCAAATAGTCTTGCGTAAAATTCCATAAGGCAATAAACTGCACCGGCGTGCAATTGTTTTTTCCCCACCAAAACCATGTGCCGGTTAACTCGTGAAATGGCCTAAACAAAACAGGAATAAAATTTCCATCAGTTGTTTTGAGCGATTGTAAAAAATCAGCTACTCGATCCAACCAAAGGACATATTTCTGGTGCCCTGCGCCACCTGGCAAAATAGATGCAACGGATTCATGGGTTGTATCCCAAGCATTTTTTCCAGTCAATGGATTACCCACATGCCAACTTATGGTACTCACGCCACCCCTTGCATATGCATCCTGAATATTAGATCTTATATCTTTAAAAGGAACCCCATCAATATTTTTTGACATACCTAATTCAATATTGGCAATATCAAAACCATACAAACCAGGGTAATCTTGAACAACATCATGAATATCACTTTTACCAGCTACCCCGCGCCAACCAACACCATAAGCCATGGCATCTTGGTGTCCAAAAATTGTATAGTCATCTTTCAATTGGTAAAGATGACTATACAGCTTTTGCGTTAAAGGTGTTGCTAAAGGATCTGCACATATTTGCGCTTGTGAAACATTTATACATAACACAAACAACAATGACAAAGCAATCCGGTATAAATGAAGCATTGGACTTTTATTTAAAAGAGTCCAATATCGTCAAAAAATACTTCAAAAATCTTTCCGCTATATTCTTTTAATTCTATAGAAGAAATAGTTGCTGGATTTCCAATACTTGACAATGGAACTTCTACTTGTGTCCAAACACCAAGCGTAGTTGGCAATGTTAAAGTATAAGTGACAGTAGAGCTACCATTTAATATAACCCTTATTTTAAAACCTCCAGAATT
>JBEGUD010000074.1:0-22186 GCA_041179065.1 Bacteroidota bacterium
CTCTTGCAAGATATTTATACAACAGGTATTACAGGCTCAACGGGCGCGGGACAATCTTTAAGTGCAACCTCTCATTTTAGTTGGCGCGCTAATAATATACAGGCCTATAAAACGCTCGATCACCAGCACGTTTTTGAAATTGTGCAATCACTCAATCAATTACAAGCTGATGCTCCTCTTAGTACTAGTGGCGAAGGCCCTGGCTTACATTTTGTGCCATGGCGTGGTGACTTTACAAGAGGTATTTATACCAGCTCGGTTATTGATTGTAGTTTACCATTAGAAGCCGTTCAGGAAATGTATGCTAGCTATTATGCAGCACATCCATTTGTAGTAGTATCTGAAACCCCTATACATTTAAAACAAGTAGTAAACACCAATAAATGTGTGCTGCAAATTGAAAAGCAGGGCAATAAATTGGTGGTGCATAGTGCCATTGATAATTTAATAAAAGGCGCTAGTGGGCAAGCTGTTCAAAATATGAATTTACTTTTTGGACTAGATGAAACAACGGGGCTCTTATTTAAAGCAAACTTTTTTTAGCCATGAAACTATTTGACGTTTATCCACTCAATAATATCACCATTACTAAAGCCAAGGGTTCTTATGTATGGGACGAAAAAGGAACAGAATATTTAGATATGTATGGCGGACATGCTGTTATTAGTATTGGACATACGCATCCATATTGGGTGTCAGCTATAGAAACACAACTGCATCAAATTGCTTTTTATTCTAACTCTGTAATTATTCCAATTCAAACGCAGTTGGCAGAGAAAATTGGAACAGTAAGCGGTAAAGAAAATTTTCAACTTTTTTTATGCAACAGTGGGGCCGAAGCCAACGAAAACGCATTAAAGCTTGCATCTTTTGTAACAGGGCGTAAAAAAATTATTTCTTTTACAGGATCTTTTCACGGAAGAACTTCACTTGCAGTTGCCGCTACCGACAACTCGTCTATTGTTGCACCGGTGAATGAAACAGATAATATTATTTTCTTACCATTTAATGATGAGGCTGCACTAAAAGCTTGTTTTGATGCTGAGGGTGATAGTATTGCTGCAGTTATTATTGAAGGTATCCAGGGTGTTGGTGGAATTCGCGTAGCGACTAATTCTTTTTTACAAAGTATAAGATCTTTGTGTGACAAGCACGGCGCTTTATATATAGCAGATAGCGTGCAGTGTGGTTATGGTAGAACGGGACAATTTTTTGCGCACGATGCTGCTGGTGTTGATGCTGATATTTATTCGATGGCAAAAGGCATGGGGAACGGCTTCCCAATTGGCGGCATTTTAATTGCTCCACATATTGCACCTAAATATGGAATGCTTGGTACCACTTTTGGGGGGAATCATTTGGCATGCGCAGCAGCGCTCGCTGTTGTTGAAGTGATGGAGCAAGAAAATTTATTGGAGGCCGCAGCAAGCAATGGCGCTTACTTGATAGACGCACTTACAAAAATTCCGCATATTACCAATGTTAGGGGAAGAGGATTTATGATTGGTTTTGATGTGCCTGATAATATTAAAGATTTAAAAAAACTACTCTTACAAGAATATAAAGTATTTACCGGCGAGGCAAAACCTAATGTGATAAGACTGCTTCCTTCTCTAGCTATTACTAGAGCGGAAATAGATTTATTTTTAGAAAGACTTCAAAAAGCCATTCAATCATTGTTATGAAACAATTTATCCAAGTAGGCGACGTCTCCGATATTCAGGCACTTATAAATAAGGGACTTGACTATAAGCAAGATCCATTTATGGATAAAATGCTTGGTGCCGGAAAGCGTGTAGGTCTTTTATTTTTAAATCCTAGTTTACGCACAAGACTTAGTACACAAGTAGCAGCGCAAAATTTAGGCATGGACGCTGTTGTTTTTAACGTAGACAAAGAAGGGTGGGCTTTAGAATTTGCCGAAGGTGCCATTATGAATGGAACCACTGTAGAACATGTAAAAGATGCTGCGCCTGTTTTAGGTCAGTACTTTGATATTTTATGTATCCGTACTTTTCCTGGATTGCAAAACAGGGACGATGATTATGCCGAAAAAATTATCAATCAGTTTATTAAATATGCGGGGGTGCCCGTTGTAAGCCTCGAAAGTGCAACGCTTCATCCACTTCAATCATTAACAGATTTAATTACCATACAGGAATCTATAGCGGCAAGTCAGCTTATTAAAAAACCAAAAGTGGTATTAACTTGGGCGCCGCACGTAAAGGCGCTTCCTCAATGTGTTGCCAATAGTTTTGCGCAGTGGGTGACTGCTGCAAATTTTGCTGATGTAGTTATTACGCATCCAGCTGGTTATGAACTATCAGATAGTTATACGAATGGCGCTACTATTACCCATGATCAAGCTGCAGCGCTTGAAGGAGCCGATTTTGTATATGTAAAAAACTGGAGTTCTTACAACGACTATGGTAAGGTTTTGTGTACCGACCCTGCGTGGATGTTAACCGCAAATTCCCTCAAGCATTCGAATCATGCAAAAGTAATGCACTGCTTACCGGTAAGAAGAAACGTAGAGCTGTCTGATGAAATTTTAGATAGTCCTCAAAGTTTAGTAACAAAGCAAGCAGGTAACAGGGTGTGGGCTGCACAAGCCGTATTGTCCACTATTTTATCTTCTAAAAAATAAACGTGGAAAAAATATCCGTTATAAAAATTGGTGGCAACATTATAGATAATGAAGCAAATCTTGCTTCTTTCTTGACGGCATTTTCACGCATTGAAGGTCCAAAAATTTTAATTCATGGCGGTGGTAAATTAGCTACAAAAATGGCCGCAGATTTACATATACCACAGCAAATGGTAGATGGCAGAAGAATAACAGATGCTGCTACACTTAAAATTGTAACGATGGTATATGCTGGATACATCAATAAAAATATTGTAGCAGCACTTCAATCAAAAAATGTAAACGCACTCGGCATCTGTGGTGCTGATGCTAATATTATAAAAGCACATAAAAGAATACATGCTACAACCGATTATGGTTTTGTAGGTGATATCGACGCCGTAGACACAGATAAAATTGTGGCCCTATTGCATTCCGGCATGTCACTTGTTGTGGCACCAATTACGCATGATGGTGCTGGACAGTTGTTAAATACGAATGCCGATACTATAGCGCAGGCCATTGCTACTGCTATTAGTAGTGTGTACGAAGTGTCTTTGGTATACTCTTTTGAGAAAAAGGGCGTGCATTCTGATATCCATAATAATGACAGTGTAATTCCGGTGATAGATCCAGATAATTATGCCAGTTTAAAAGCGAATGGTCAAGTTAATGAAGGAATGATTCCAAAACTAGACAATGCTTTTGAAGCATTACAAAAAGGAGTAACTAGAGTTATTATTGGAGACGCTTTAGAAATAGATCAACTCATTGCTGGTAAGGCTGGCACAACCATTCAAAAAAATTAATAATTACTTGGAAGCAAATAAACATACATACGCATCAGCTGCAATTACTTTATTACAAAAGCTTATTGCAACCCCTTCTTTTAGTAAAGAGGAGGACGCTACTGCGTCAATTTTATTTGATTATCTTGTAAAAAACGGGGTAACGCCAAATAGATATCTCAATAATGTTTGGGCTACTAATAAACACTTTGATTCCTTTAAGCCAACGATACTTTTAAATTCTCACCACGATACCGTAAAGCCAAATGCAGGCTACACGCTAGATCCGTATGATCCTATTATTAAAGAGGGTAAATTATATGGATTAGGAAGTAATGATGCTGGTGCATCACTTGTATCACTACTCCATGTTTTTTTACATTATTACACAAAGGAAAATTTAGCGTACAACATCATTTTTGCAGGTACTGCAGAAGAAGAAATTTCAGGAAAAAATGGCATTGAATGTTTGGTGCCAGAATTACCAGTTATAAATTGTGCTATTATTGGTGAACCTACTGCTATGCAATTAGCCGTTGCAGAGCGGGGCTTAATGGTGTTAGATGTTGTGGTACCAGGTATTGCAGGGCATGCGGCTAGAGGCGAAGGGCAAAATGCAATTTATAATGCACTTCCTGTTATTGATGTTTTTAAAAATTATGCTTTTCCAAAAACTTCTGATTTATTAGGTCCGGTAAAGCAAACAGTAACCGTTATTGAAACAACCAACAAGGCGCACAATGTAGTGCCACCCGATTGCAAATTGGTGGTAGATATACGCGTAAATGAGTGTTATACATTTGATCAAATTTTAGCCGAGCTTGCCGTACAAATAAACAATGCAGCGGTAACATTAACGCCAAGGAGCACGCGCCTAAAATCTTCGGCGATAGCATTAGATCATCCACTTGTGAAAGCAGGTATGGCTATTGGTAGTAAGCCCTACGGATCTCCTACCACATCTGATAAAGCACTTGTTTCATTTCCTGCTTTAAAAATGGGGCCTGGCGAATCTGCCAGAAGTCATAGCGCAGATGAATTTGTACTTGTAGCAGAAATAGAAAACGGCATACAAAAATATATTGAATTGTTAGATCAGGTATTACTGAATAAGTAATGGCTGTAAAAAAATAGGAACGATGAAACTTTGGCAAAAAAATACAAACGTAGCTGCAGCTGTAGAAAATTTTACGGTAGGAAACGATCCGGCATTTGATGCCATGCTCGCGCCTTTTGATGTACTTGGTTCGCTCGCACATGTGCGCATGCTTGCACAGGTTGGATTATTAGAATCTTCAGAGGCGCAGTTAATTGATGCAGCGTTAAAAAATATTTACAAGCAGGTAATTACGCCAGGCTTTGCATTACCAGCTGGTGTAGAAGATATTCATTCTTATGTAGAACTCTTATTAACAGAGCAACTAGGTGATGCAGGTAAAAAAATTCATAGCGCTCGAAGTAGAAATGATCAAGTACTCGTGGATTTAAAGCTATACCTGCGTCATGAAATTATGGATCTTGTTGGAGGCGTTCAGTCTTTGTTTACTCTACTTCAAGCGCAAAGTGAAAAATATAAAAACCATTTACTACCTGGCTATACGCATTTACAGCTTGCTATGCCTTCATCATTTGGACTCTGGTTTGGTGCTTATGCCGAAAGTTTGGTAGACGATTTAATTACATTACAAAGTGCGTATAAAGTAGTTAATAAAAACCCACTAGGATCTGCTGCTGGATATGGATCTTCCTTTCCAATTAGTAGAAGTGTTACTACTGTTTTGTTAGGCTTCGAAAATTTAAATTATAATGTAGTGTACGCGCAAATGGGTCGTGGGAAGGCAGAACGCATTACGGCCATGGCACTTGCAAATATTGCAGATACGCTTGCAAAAATGAGTATGGACGCCTGTCTTTACTTAAATCAAAACTTTGATTTTATTTCATTTCCTGCAGAGCTTACTACGGGATCAAGCATTATGCCGCATAAGAAAAATCCGGATGTTTTTGAACTGATCCGTTCGCATTGCAACCGCATTAAGGCGCTTCCCAACGAAGTAATGCTTATGACGACTAATTTACCTTCGGGTTACCACCGAGATTTACAGCTTTTAAAAGAGCATTTATTTCCTGCATTCAACACTTTACAAGAATGTCTCGCTATGGCGAAACTTATGTTTGAGTCTATTCAGGTAAAGGAAACCATACTACTCGATGAGAAGTATAAATATGCTTTTAGTGTAGAAGCCGTAAACAAGCTGGTTCTTAAGGGCATCCCTTTTAGAGACGCGTATAAACAAGTTGGTATGGACATCGAAAATGGGAATTTTCAGTACAGTACCTCTTTAAACCATACACATGAGGGAAGTATGGGTAATTTGTGTAATGATAAAATTGAAAAAATGATGCAAGAAGTCCTTGCTGGCTTTAATTTTGCTGTTGCTAGTAACGCAGTGACTTCCTTACTAAATGACTAATTATTTATTTACATTTGATACTTAAACAACAATATATGAAACGTCTTTTTATTTGTTTATTACTTGCTTCTTTTGGTGCCAATGCACAAGTTAAAAAAGCGGCAACTGCCCCAAAGACTGTAGCAAAACCTGCTGCTAAGCCTACCGTTGCATTAAAACCAGTAAGTACATTTAAAAATGGCGCCGATAGTGCTGGCTATGCACTCGGTGTTCGTATTGGTCAAAATTTAAAGGCGCAGGGTTTTGATGCAATCAACCTACCTAATTTATACCGCGCAATAGGTGACGTATTTAGTGGTAAAGCATCTGCATTACCAGAAGCAGTATTGGATAAGTGTATTGGTGAGTTTGTGCAAAAAGCAAACGAACAAAAATCGGCGGGTTCTAAAAAAGCAGCAGTAGCATTTTTAGCTGACAATGCAAAAAAACCTGGTGTAGTAACTCTTCCTTCAGGATTGCAATACCAGGTGGTTAAAGCGGGTACAGATACTACAAAGCCTTCATTAACGGATAAAGTAAAATGTCATTACCATGGCACTTTATTAGATGGCAGCATTTTTGATAGTTCGGTGGATCGTGGCGAACCAGTTGTGTTCCCAGTGAACGGTGTTATTAAAGGATGGCAAGAGGCTCTACAGTTAATGACTGTTGGTAGCAAATGGAAATTATATGTGCCTTCAGATTTAGCCTATGGCGATAGTTCTCCAAGTCCTTCGATTGGACCAGGTTCACTTCTTGTTTTTGATGTAGAATTAATCAGTATCGAAAAAGAATAATTTCTTTTATAAAATAAAGCCATGCGTTTTTTAAAATTTAGCAGTTCGTTTTCACTTACTTTAATAAGCGCCGTATTGTTGGTGCTGCAAAGTTGTTCTCCCAATAATGTTACCATTCAGAATGAGCATAAACAATATTTTGATGAGACTGCAACAACTGGTTCTTTTGGACTTTTTGATAATGCATCTGGCCAGTTTTATATTTACAATTTAGCGCAGTTTAAAGATTCAAGTTTTACACCAGCTTCTACTTTTAAAATCGTGAATGCGTTAGTAGGACTTGAAACCGGTAAAATTGTAGATGAAAAAATGACTATCTCCATTGATAGCATGGGCCCTGTTCGAATGGATACAGCCTTTAAGCTATCTGTGGTGCCCTATTTTAGAGAAGTGGCCCTACGTATAGGAAAAGATACCATGCAGCACTGGTTAGACAGTTTGCAATATGGCAATAAACAAATGGGCGCTGCTGTAGATTCTTTTTGGCTCAATAACAGTTTACTTATTACCCCCGATGAACAGCTGGGGCTTGTAAAAAAACTATATTTTGGTCAATTACCTTTTCAAAAGCGAACCCAAGAAATTGTAAAAAAAGTGATGTTACAAACGGCTAATACCCAATATGCAATCAGTTATAAAACAGGGCTTGGTTACAAAAAAAATGGCCAAGCAATTGCTTGGGTTATAGGATGGATTGAAGAAAACAAGCACCCTTATTTTTTTGTTTTGCAAATGGAGGGTGCTGCAAATGTTGACTTAAAAAAAGCAAGACTCTCTGTGCTTAATAAAATATTAAAATCGCAAGGTTTTTTTGAAGGAAAAAGATAACCCTACTACAATACGTTTTATGATGCAATATTACTGCCCATCTTTAACACAAATAAGTCGTCTTAAAACTAGAGAAGTGACCATTGGTCAACTCAAAATTGGCAATGGTCATCCTATACGTGTTCAAACCATGACCACTACCGATACCCTTGATACCATGGCTACTGTAGAGCAAACCATTAGATGTATCGAAGCCGGTGCTGAACTTGTTAGGATCACGGCGCCAAGTAAAAAAGAAGCAGAAAATTTATTGAATATAAAAAATGAATTACGTGCAAGAGGTTATGATACGCCGATTGTTGCTGATATTCATTTCACACCCAATGCTGCAGAAATTGCCGCTCGTATCGTTGAAAAAGTTCGTATCAATCCCGGTAATTATGTTGATAAGAAAAAATTTGAACTCATCGAATATTCTGATCAGGATTATGCCGAAGAAATAGAAAGAATTACAGAAAGGTTTACACCACTCGTTTTAATTTGTAAGGAGCACGGAACAGCGATGCGCATTGGTACGAACCACGGTTCACTCAGTGATCGTATCATGAGTAGATATGGCGACACGCCCATGGGTATGGTTGAAAGTGCCATGGAATTTTTACGTGTTGCAAGGGCCAATGATTATCATAACATTGTGCTTAGCATGAAGGCCAGTAATCCGCAGGTAATGGTACAGGCTTACAGATTACTCATTCAACAAATGCAACTAGAATTCAATGAATGTTATCCGCTACACTTAGGTGTAACAGAAGCAGGCGATGGCGAAGACGGACGTGTAAAAAGTGCTGCAGGTATTGGCACCTTATTAGAAGATGGCATTGGCGATACCGTTCGCGTAAGTTTAACGGAAGATCCTGAATTTGAAATCCCGGTTTGTAGAGACCTTGTAAAAAGGTATACACATCCAGCAGATAGTGCCATTGCAGATAACAGTACTTTAGGGGTGATTCCACCTATTCAAAAGCTTACCTATGATCCTTTTGTATACAAACGCAGATCTAGTGTAGCGGTGTCTAATGTAGGCGCATCACAAGTACCTGTTGTTATTGCAGATTTTAGCAAAATTGAAAAAATTGAACCAGCACATTTAATGGCTATTGGTTATACCTATGATGCGGTTACAGATAAGTGGAATATAGGTGATCAAGCAGCCGATTATATTTTTACAGGGCATCAACTCATACATTTTGAATTACCCGGCACTTTAAAAGTGATTGTTTATCCTGCCACTTGGGCAGCACAAAATAGTTCTGATAAGTATTTACCAATTTTTGACAGAGCCGGTTACGATAGCGAAACACCTAAGCATCCAAAACAAAACTTTGTAATGATGGATTGCTTTAGTGATGAAACGCCCATCAATGATTTTACACATTTAGATGTGATTGCAAATGACCCTTCTGTTATATTGTGCTTGAGTAGTAAACATAAAAATGCAATGCCTGCCATGCGCCGCATGTTTATGGCACTTCAAGAAAAGCAAATAAAAAATCCAGTGGTTATTACGATAGATAGTGACTGGACCACTACAGATGAGCACCTCATTCATTTTGCCACAGAAGCAGGTGCCCTTTTATTAGATGGCTTTGGAGATGGACTTTGTTTTGGTTTAACATCAAAAAGTTATGCCGCACAAACTGCAAATGCTTCTAAAGATACGAGTGGCAGAAATTACAATTCAAATGCAAGTGTAGAAGCATTTATCAATGCCACTGCATTTACAATATTGCAAGCTACGCGTACTCGAATTTCTAAAACAGAATATATTTCTTGCCCTAGTTGTGGTAGAACCTTGTTTAATTTACAGGAAACAACTGCAAAAATTAGATCTGTCACCAACCACTTAAAGGGCGTAAAAATTGCCATTATGGGATGTATTGTAAATGGTCCTGGAGAAATGGCTGACGCCGATTTTGGATATGTGGGAAGTGGCCCTGGAAAAATTACACTCTATAAAGGCAAAGAGGTCGTTAAAAAAAATGTAGATAGTGAGATTGCCGTTGATGAACTCATACATTTATTAAAAGAACACGATGCATGGGTTGATCCTGCTTAATTTAATACCATATGTATTCAATCGTTTATACAATATTTTATTTAATTTCTTTATTACCCCTGCGGATACTGTATATTTTATCTGATGGTATTTATGGTATTCTATATTACATCATTGGTTACCGAAAAAAAGTTGTGCGTCAAAATTTGATGATTGCTTTTCCAGAAAAGTCTGACCCAGAGCGAAAAAAAATTGAAAAAGCTTTTTACCATCAGTTTGTAGATACGTTTATTGAAGCCATTAAGCTCATTAGTATGAGCGAGAAAGAGTTTAGCAAAAGGTTTTCAATCAATATTGACGTACTTAACAATTTATATGCTACCGGACAAAACGTACAATTAATTGCAGGTCATTTTTTTAGTTGGGAATTTGCAAACTTAGGTATCGCTAAACAATCGGCGTATCCTTTTATTGGTGTATACATGCCTCTGTCTAATAAGGTGATGGATAAAATCATGTTCAAAATGAGAAGTCGTTTTGGAACCATTTTAATTCCTGCTTCAGAATTTCGAAATAATTTTCATAAATACGCAGGCGACAGATATACACTTGCGCTTGTTGCAGACCAAAATCCTGGTAGGTTGGACCGTGCCTTTTGGGCTAAATTTTTTACCAAACCAGCACCCTTTGTGTTAGGTCCAGAAAAAGGTGCGAAAGCTAGTAATGCTGCTGTTGTATTTGTTGATTTTTATCCTGTAAAAAGAGGTTATTACAAAGCTGAAATTGAACTTGTAACTACGGCTCCAAATTATTTTAAAGAAGGTGCACTCACCAAATTACTCATTGAAAAAATCGAAGGTGCTATTCGTAAAAGACCTTCTAATTATTTGTGGAGTCATCGCAGATGGAAATGGACCGAAGAAGCCGAAAAGTATGCACACCTTATGATTTAAACTTCTTCTGCAATAGCGGTTTCCTCAATGTCAAATTTATCAGGCAGTTCGCTAATTGCTTTAAATCCTCCAATAACGTTTCTGATATTATGGATGCCTTGTTTTTTGATAAGTGAAGAAGCAATAACACTTCTGTATCCGCCAGCGCAATGAATGTAAATATTTTGATTGTCGTCAAAATTAGCCATGCTAGCAGGGTCTGTTAATTCATCTAATGGGATGGTTAATGCTTCTTTAATATGGCCTTTGTCAAACTCTGAAGTTTTCCTAACATCTACAATCACCATGTTTGGATCAAATGGAATGTCCATGGCAAGTTCGTCGGCTTCCACGTCAATAACTAAATCGATGGGTTCGCCTGCTTTTGCCCATGCATCAAAGCCACCTGCTAAATGTCCAATGATATTTTCAAATCCAACACGCGCGAGTCTTACAATCGATTCTTTTTCGGTACCTGGCTCACAAACCAGCAGTATAGCCTGATCAAATGGTAAAATACTCCCAGCAAATTCTGCAAAACGGCCTTCTAGACCAATGCTTATAGCGCCAGGAATAAAACCTTGTGTAAACAAAGTCGCATTTCTAGTATCTAAAATAACGGGTTCAAATGTTGTTATTTGTTCTTTGAAAGCTGCAACGGTTAATGCTTTTAAACCATTTGCTAAAACAGTATCTAAACTTTCGTAGCCTTCCTTATTTATTTTTGCGTTGATTGGAAAATATTGAGGAGGTGCAGTAAGGCCATCCGTTACTGCGATTATAAAGTCTTCTTTTGATTGTGGTTGTAAAGCGTAGTTGGTTTGTTTTTGAATACCAATAGTACTAAAAGTTTCGGAACCTAAATTTTTGCCACAGCTACTTCCTGCACCATGTGCCGGATAAACAATGACATCATTTGCGAGCGGCATTATTTTTTCGTGTAAACTATCGTATAGCATGCCTGCTAATTCTTCGATGGTTATTTCATTGTCTTTTTGTGCTAAATCGGGTCTTCCAACATCACCTACAAAAAGCGTATCACCTGTAAAAATAGCGTGGTCTTTTCCGGCCTCATCTTTAAGTAAATAGCAACTACTTTCAAGTGTGTGTCCTGGTGTATGAAGTACTTGTAGTGTTATATCACCTATCTGAAAAACTTGATTGTCTTTTGCAACGGTAACTTCAAATTTTGCAACTGTATTTGGCCCATACACAATGCTAGCGCCAGTTGCAGCAGCTAAGTCTAAATGACCAGAAACAAAATCGGCATGAAAGTGTGTTTCAAAAATATATTTGATTGTTGCATTTCTTTGCCCCGCTAGTTGCAGGTAGGCATCGATATCCCGTAAAGGGTCTATGATGGCAGCAATGCCATTACTCTCAATATAGTAAGCTGATTCTGAAATACAGCCTGTATACAGTTGTTGTACAAACATGATGAAATAAAAATGCTACCCTACGAGTGTTTCCACAAATCCTACAACTTCCGCTAAACGCGTGTAGTTGACAGAATAAAAAATAAACTTGCCTTCTCTCGTAGTTGCAACGATGCCAGCTCTTCTTAAGATGGCTAAATGTTGAGATGCTACAGATTGTTCGAGTCTAAGTTTTACATAGATTTCGGTAACCGTCATTTTCTGACTTTCGTCTAGTAATTTGATGATTTGTTGACGAAGCTTGTGGTTAATGGAGCGAAGAATAAGAGCTGCTTTTTTGGTATGCAAAAAATCAACTTTTACAGGCGCTTTTCCATTATTTAAAACCACTGATTGTAATGAGTTGCTCATGACAATAAAGAGTTATTGGGGGGTTAATAAACTTAATTGCAATGTGAAGATACACTAAGAAAATGATAATGTAGAAATAACTTATAATAAATAAGTTTAATTTGGAAAAGATGAAGTAAGACTTAATCAGGCTTTTCGGGTATCATGAAAGGCTTTGATGTAAAGGGGTTCGCTATAGGCCAGGTCTAAAAAATCGGCTAACGTAAAGGCCTTTTCGGTTAATGCCAGCATGTCTGACGCTCCATAGTTAAGATTTGTGTCAAAATGAGCATTGGGATGCTGGCAAATGGCCTTAAATTTTTCAGCCCCGTCCCCCACAAATAAAATGGCTTCCTTTGCTAGCTCATTTTCAAAAGATTGTGCATCTAATATAAGGGCGGTGCTTGGTGTTATTGCTGCTAAATTATGCGCATAAATACCTGTAAAAACCTCCATTCTTCTAGCGTCTAATAACGCGCAAATAGCCGATTGGTGGTTGGGGAATTTAAGTTTTGCCGCGGCAGCAATAATTTGAAGGGTATTGATGCCTATCAGTGGCTTGCCAATGGCGTAAGCAATTCCTTTTGCTGTTGCCATACCAACCCGAAGGCCCGTGTAACTGCCTGGTCCTATACTAATGGCAATAGCGTCTATGCTACTTAATGCAGTGCCAGTTTGCTTGCACAAGCTTTCAATGGCAGGTTGCATAAAACTAGCATGACTTTTTTGATCGGTTGTTTCTAGACATGCCATTACCGCTCCATCTTTACTCAAACAAATACTCGCGTGCGCTGTTGCAGTATAAATGAGTAAAAATGTTGCCATGATAATTGGGGTTATACTTTGATTGTGGTTCAATTGCAAATTTAGGTTGGCAAACTCATAGAAAATCATCAACTTGCTTAAACTTTAAAATAAAAAGATGCCTAAAGAAATTATTCAAACAAATTTGGCGCCTGCGCCAATTGGTCCATACAATCAAGCTGTTAAAGCCAATGGTTTTATTTTTATCAGTGGTCAAATTGCACTTGATCCTGTTACCGGTGAAACAGTGACTACGACTATTGAAGAAGAAACGCATCTCGTGATGAAAAATATTGCAGCTATTTTAGCAGAAGCAAAAATTTCTTTTAGTCATATTGTTAAAACCACCATTCTTTTAAGTGACATGTCACTCTTTGCAAAAGTAAATGAAGTGTATGGAAGCTATTTTACGGATATGCCTCCTGCTCGTGAAACCTTTGCTGTTAAAGGGTTGCCAAGGGGTGTGAATGTAGAGATTAGCACTACTGCAGTAGTTGAATTATAATGATTCGTTTGCTGTAAATGTATAGGTGGTAGCACATTCAATGGTGTGGCGTGGCTCTATAATTAATAGTCCAATGCCATTATTAAAACTATCAGGCGCACTCGTTAAATTTTCTATCGCGATACTTTTTCTGTGCGGTGGCGTATAAATTTGTAAGTAAGGATACTGTTTGTCTGGCGTTATTGTCAACGTTACTACATCATTTTTTAAGGTGCAACTTTGCTTCGTTTCCGAATGATGATCTAGTAAAAAACAATTGTCTAAAAAAACACCTTCCATTTTTTGTCCATCCACAAAGCGGTTATCTTCAATGGTATTACCAGTAGGTAATAGGTCTGCACTAAATTCAAGTTGCTTGTTTGTTGTAAATGAAAGCGTTGCGCTATCAATGGTTTCACCCATCATAAAATAAGGATGCCATCCATCCGAAAAAGGAATAGCGCTGCTATGGTTATTGGTAGCTGTTGTAAAAACCTGAAGTGTATTGCCACTTGTGAGTTTCCATTTTACATGTAGCGTAAATTGAAAAGGGTAGCCAGGATTTGTTCCTTTATATTGGTGGCTAAATATGACCGACGCTTCCGTTGCTGTTGATTTTGTATCTGTGATATCAAATGCAGCGTTAAAGAGGAGTCCGTGTATGGCGTGTTCGCCCAGATAAAAACCATCTATGGTATATTCCTTATGATCGAATGTATACTTGCCATGTTGAAGCCTGCAAACAAAGGGGCTTAATTTGGAACTTTTAAATCCTGCGCTAGCGTTTGCTACAGCATCTTTGATACTAGAAAATCCATCAATGCCATTAAAGATTCCAGTTTTTGTGGGTATCAGAAAGGCATTTAAAAGTGCGCCAAACGAATAAAGTTGGACACGGGTGCCTGACCCCAGGTCTTGGAGTTCCACTACCTCATAACCGTTTTCGTGACTTGTAACTACCGTAAACTGCATAGAATCTATTTAGGTGCAAATTAAAGACTTAAGCTACAAAAAAGGCTTCGATTTAAAAACTAACAATTGTTAATATTATATCTCTAAAGTCTTATTTTTGCGGCTGAATTGGATGTCACTATGAATAATGCCAACAAGCACAAAATTAGAATTGTAACCGCAGCAAGTTTATTTGATGGGCATGATGCTTCTATCAATATTATGCGTCGAATTTTACAAGCACAAGGCGCCGAAATTATTCATTTGGGTCATAATAGAACAGCCCAAGAAATTGTGTCCTGCGCCATTGAAGAAGATGCACAAGCCATTGCTGTAACAAGTTATCAGGGTGGACATATCGAATTCTTTAGTTACATGCGTGACTTACTCGTAGAAAATGGTTACGGACATATTAAAATATTTGGTGGCGGTGGCGGTACTATTTTACCAGAGGAGATTGAACAGTTGCATGCATACGGCATTACAAAAATTTATTCGCCGGATGATGGAAGACGTTTGGGTCTTGAGGGCATGATTAAGGAACTCATTACTTTATCAGATTTTGAAGTTGAAGACAAAGGAGATTTTAGTAAGCCGTTTACACTAGGTGGTCCCATCGATGTTAGAAATGTTGCAAGAGCCATTACAAGATTAGAAAATCAGGATAGCCACGAAATAAAATTGCAATCATCTACTACTCAGATTCCTGTTTTAGGGATTACGGGTACAGGTGGCGCCGGTAAAAGTTCTATAACAGATGAAATTGTAAGACGTTACTTGTATTTATTTCCTAGTAAAACCATTGCTGTTATTTCTGTTGATCCATCTAAGAAAAAAACAGGCGGCGCACTACTCGGTGACCGCATTAGAATGAATGCTATCGCGCATCCTAGGGCATATATGCGCAGCATGGCCACCAGATCAGAAAATGTTGCGTTGAGTAAACATGTATCAGGCGCTATAGATATTTGTAAAGCCGCAGGCTACGATTTTATTATTTTAGAATCTGCGGGTGTTGGACAAAGTGATGCTTCTATTATTGATTATTGTTCGGTAAGTATGTATGCCATGACACCAGAATATGGAGCGGCATCACAACTAGAAAAAATAAACATGATTGATTATGCAGATATTATTTGCATGAACAAATTTGATAAGTCTGGTGCAAAAGATGCGCTGCATGACGTGCGAAAACAGTACAAACGTAGTCATCAATTGTGGGATGCTGCAGACGAAACACTTCCTGTAGTAGGCACTATTGCGGCACAGTTTAATGACCCTGGTATTCATAAGCTAGTAGATTTAATTTTTGAAACAGTTGCTGCTAAAACTGGCATTGTTTTTACACCTATTGCCAGTGTAAATAGTGTTTCAGAGGAACTAAAAAAAGTAGCACAACAAGCGCCCATTATTCCTGCCAATAAAGTACGCTACCTCGCTGAAATAGCTACTAGTAATAGGTCTTATGATGCTTGGGTACTAGAACAAGTAGCGCTTGCAACAAAACTATATCAGTTAAACGGAACCCTTGAAATACTTGAGTCCCATAAAAATGATGTGGCTGTTAGTGAGGTTGCAAAAGCAAAAGAAAATATTATAGCGGCGCTTGATCCAAATTGTAAAGTATTAATTGACAACTGGCCATCTGTTGTAGAAAAATACACAGCTGATTTTTTAACCTATACCATCAGGGATAAAAATATTTCTATACCACTTACAACAACATCACTCAGTGGTAGTAAAATTGCAAAAGTAATGCTGCCTACTTATTCTGATAGTGGTAGTATTTTAAAATGGCAGCTACAAGAAAATGTACCCGGAAAATTTCCATTCACGGCTGGTGTATTTGAACTTAAAAGAGAAGGCGAAGATCCTACCCGTATGTTTGCTGGGGAAGGTTGTCCGGAAAGAACCAATAGAAGATTTCATTACGTTTCGGTAGATCAACCTGCGATACGTTTGTCTACGGCGTTTGATAGTGTTACATTATACGGCGAAGACCCTGCAACACGCCCAGATATTTTTGGAAAAATTGGAAATAGTGGTGTTAATATTGCCACCATTGACGATGCTAAAAAATTATACAGCGGCTTTGATTTGTGCGATCCAAAAACATCGGTAAGTATGACCATTAATGGTCCCGCTCCTATTATTTTGGCCTTTTTTATGCATGCTGCTATTGATCAACTTTGTGAAAAGTGGATTGCCTCAAATAATGCGAGGCATCTAGTTGACAAAGCGTTGCAAACAAAATATGGTTCTTTGGCCACTCCACATTATGCAGTATCAGATAGTGGTGGTAAACTGCCTGAGGGCAATAATGGACTAGGGCTTCAATTACTTGGATTAAGTGGTGACGAAGTACTACCTCCCGATGTCTATGCAACATTAAAAGCAGCAGCATTATCTAGTGTGCGCGGTACCGTACAAGCAGATATTTTAAAAGAAGACCAGGCTCAAAATACTTGTATTTTTTCTACCGAGTTTGCGCTTAAATTAATGGGTGATGTGCAGTCTTATTTTATCACACATAAAGTACAAAATTTTTATAGTGTAAGTATTAGTGGGTATCATATTGCGGAAGCTGGTGCCAATCCAATTACACAGCTTGCTTTTACACTTGCCAATGGTTTTACCTATGTAGAATATTATTTAAGTAGGGGCATGCATATCGATGATTTTGCACCTAACTTATCTTTTTTCTTTAGCAATGGGATGGATCCCGAATACAGTGTGATTGGTAGAGTGGCCCGCAGAATTTGGGCTAAAGCCATCAAATTAAAATACAAAGGAAACGAGCGTTCTCAAAAACTAAAATACCATATTCAAACAAGTGGCAGAAGTTTACACGCGCAAGAAATTGATTTTAATGATATCAGAACAACACTGCAAGCGCTCTATGCCATTTACGATAACTGTAATAGTTTGCACACCAACGCTTACGATGAAGCTATTACAACACCCACAGAGGAGAGTGTAAGAAGGGCGATGGCCATTCAACTCATCATTAATAAAGAATTAGGCGCTGCAAAAACTGAAAATTTTATACAAGGAAGTTTTGCCATTGAAGCCTTA
This sequence comes from Bacteroidota bacterium, assembly GCA_041179065.1. Taxonomy (GTDB): domain Bacteria; phylum Bacteroidota; class Bacteroidia; order Chitinophagales; family Chitinophagaceae; genus Sediminibacterium. Next base: position 17,501 of record JBEGUD010000074.1, read on the forward strand.
ACAGATTTGGTAGAAGAAGCAGTCCTCGTTGAATTTGAAAAAATAAGTGAGAGAGGTGGTGTGCTAGGTGCGATGGAAAGAATGTACCAGCGCAATAAAATTCAGGAAGAAAGCATGTATTACGAAACACTAAAACATACTGGTGAACTTCCAATTGTTGGCGTAAATAGTTTTTTAAATAAAAAAGGAAGCCCTACTATTTTACCTACCGAAGTGATTCGTTCTACAACCATCGAAAAGGATAGACAAATTGAAAACTTACAGGCTTTTTGGAAGCGTAACGAGCTTGTAGCGCCTGCAAAAATTGCTGCCTTAAAAAAAGCGGCTATCGCTGGCGAAAACTTATTTGAATCACTGATGGACGCTGTTAAATACTGCTCTTTAGGGCAAATAACAGAAGCCTTATATGAAGTAGGTGGTCAATATAGAAGGAATATGTAGTTGCCACCGTTATTTTTTTTAACTTAGGGCTCTAAATAAATTTTTGTATGCGTTCAATGTTGATTCGTACGCTTTTTTGCGCAATCGTTCTCGTTCCAACTTTATTAATGGCACAGGGTCGCCGTATGGATACCACCATGAAAGTGGGTAAGGCTGGCTTTCGTATTAACTGCTACAATAAGTCGTCTGAAAAAAATCCAATCACCATATACCCTGTTGGTTTTGAAAGCGAAGCGCGTGATTTTAGTTTTGAGTTAAAAGGTGTTTTAATAGGTACAGAAGTAGATGACTTGAATAAAGATGGGTTTCCTGAATTACTATTATATGTTGCTTCGGTGGATTCACTCAATAAAAGTTCAGTGATTGCGATTAGCTCTCAAGAAAATAAATCGGTAGCGCCCATTGTTTTTCCGGACATTTTAGATGATCCAAGACTTAGAGATGGTTACAAGGGTTCCGATAAGTATATGCTTTTAGAAGGCGTTTTAATGCGCACTTACCCACTATATGAAAAAGATGCAAACGGGGTACAACAACCTACTGGTAAAATGCGCCGATTGATGTATCGTGTCGCACCAGGCGAACAAGGCACTTCAAAATTTGTAGTAGCTAGGTTTTACGATTTTCAAAAAAAGTAATATTACCTGCCCTGAACAATCGTAATTTTTGTAGCAATTTTTTCTATACCACTATCGTCTCTGCAAATAATTAAATAAACACCACTAGCTACTTTTGTGCCATTCGTGTTTTTGCCATCCCAAATAGCCTGACCACCAAGCGCTCTGGTTTGATAAACAAGTGCACCGTATAAGTTGGTTATTTTTACAAGCGCATTATTTGTTAGGCCTCTAATAGCTATACTACCATTGTATCCTGGCGGAACAGGATTGGGGAATACAAGCAGTTTTTGTTGTGGCGAAACGGGCTCTGTTGCCGTACTTCTAAAACTACAAAGCCCGTTATTTGTGGCGATAAAAACCTCACCCGTTAGCGGGTCTATAGATATTTTAGAAATATCGTTGCCTGGCAAAGGACTATTGCCAACTGAAAATCTATAAATGACTTTTTCGCCGCTAGCACTAATAAGCCAAACGCCATTTTTTGTACCCACCCATTTTCTGTCGGCACCATCCACAGCAATGGTTTGAACATTTTCATCTTTAAATAAAAGTCCGGCAAACCTATCTTGCTGTACAACTGGTAATAGTGCGTCGCAACCGGCTGGTGAAAAAATATTTTCGGTGCACTGAATAATTCCAATGCCCTTGTCGGTGCCCACCCAAATAAATCCATTTTTATCTTTTGCAATACAGTTTACTAAGTTGCTCGGTAAATTACCAATACCCGATCCTGCTTTATATTGTTTCCACTTATCATCTCCACTAGTGGTTAAAGAACTTCCAGGGTTGTATACAAATAGCCCATTTGCGTTTGTGGTGGCACACCAAATTTGTCCTAGATCATCTATTTCAAGTGCTCCTGCATCTGTTAAAGCATAAGGGTTTGTAAATCCGGTCCATTTTCCATCCGGTTGATAAACATGGAGTGCAATAGTTGTGCCTGCGTTGCTAATCCATGTGTTTCCTTTGGTATCGGCAGCTACACCACTTGTAAAACAGGTGAAGTTTGTGGCACCCTTAAGGCTGCTATTGCGTGCGTCAAAAATTTGAACTTTGTTATTATGCCACTTTGCCACGCCCTTTTGTGCAGTAGTAAGCCAAATACTATTGTCATAGTTGCTTGTTGCAATGGATTGAACCCCTGCTACGCTATCTAAACCGTTTTGTTTTTGGTTAAGCCATTTCCCATTTTCTAAAATAAATAAACCCGCTTTTGTATTGGAAGCAGCTATAATACTATTACTTGTAGCCTCTAGTGCAGTGGTGATTTGACCCGCAGGTCCATTCGGAACAATGCTTGTAAAGGTTTTAGTGGTAGGATCTAATTTAAAAAGGCCTGAAGTACTATCTCCAATCCAAATACTTCCATTAGAAAACATACATGCACTTGGATGGTTTAAAATGCCAGCTTGTTCAAAAACCAATAAATTGGGATTATCAATAGCACTATGATAGAGGAATGCTTTTTTTGTTTGCGTATTTGTTGTGCCGATCGTTATTTTTTGCTCGTTAAACTGCCAAGTTTTAATTTGCTCTGATGCTTTATAAAATAAAGTAGTTGTTGAACCAGGTTGAATGAGTAGTAGGCTATCATTTTTTTCAATAATGAGTCCAGTAGGCGCACTACTTATTTTTTTTATTGGCGGAAGTATCCCAGCGCTATAAAAAATAGTCCAATATTTTGCATCGGCGAGATTTGTATTTGATAATGGCGATTTATAAATGCCAAGGCTTGTAGCAGCATACCAAAAATTACTGTCTTTGCTTATTGAAAAAACTTCGATGGGACTTCCATTAGGACCTAAAATCCAGCTTTCTTTGATTTCATATTTTAATAAGTTAACAACAACAACGCCAATGTTGGTAGCTATATACGCCATTCCTTTATCACAATAAATAGAATTGATGGTTTTAATGTTACTTGTTCTTACAAGGTCATATATATTTTTAACAAGACCTCCTTTAATAACATCAATGTTGTTATTGCTATAGGCCACAACAAGCTGCGCTGTTTCACTTTCCCACTGAATAGTAGCTATCGAAGCTTCCGATAAGCCGGTTAACTTATTAAAGTATTCAAAACCGCCTGTATTATTGACACTAAAAATAGCTTCCTTGGTTGCAGCGTAGATTTTATCTCCAACTGCGAGATGTACTGTACCAACATAACTGTGGTGTAGCCGCCAGTTACCAATAGGAGGCGCCTGTGTAAATGCTTGTAAAGTAAGTAGCCAACCGCCAATAAAAAATAGAATCCGCTTTAGACCTAACATGAACTAAAATTAATTCATAAATATTATAGTTCTACCAAGTTATTTTTGATGGCAAATAATGCGAGGCCCACCCTGGTTTTAACGTCTAATTTTTTAAATAAATGGTCGCGGTAGGTGTCTACTGTGCGCGGGCTAATAAACATGATATCGGCTATTTCTTTGTAGGTTTTGTCAGAACAAACCCAGCCCATAAAGGATTTCTCTTTGTCTGTTAATTGATTGACTTGATCTTGTTGTTTTTTGAGCGCCGATTCGTCACCGATGTAGTGTATGAGTTTGTCAGATACCATATCGTTGCTAAAATAACCGTACTTTTTAATTTCATTGAAGGCGGTATAGAGTAGCATGGGCTCCGAATTTTTTAATAGATATCCATGACAGCCATTTTTTAGCATTTGAATGATGGCATAGTCATTGTCGTACATGCTCAGCGCAATCATTTTTGTATCAGGTAGGTTTTTACGAATCCATTGCGCGGTTTCATATCCATCCATTTCTGGCATATTGATATCAAGTAGCACAATGCTTGGCGGCTTGCTTGGTTTAAGGGCTTCTATAAAACGCTTTCCATTTTCTGCTTCCAGGGTTACTTTATAACCCTTAAATCCAGCTATCATATTGGCTAGTCCAGCCCGCATGAGGCGGTGATCATCTACAATGGCAATGGATATCATGAGCACCGCGCACCTTAATAATAGTGCTTGGCAGTAAGTTAACCTATTTTATTGGATTGCACTATAGATGGCTTCTTGAATATTAGGTCGCACATTTAATCTACCAAATTTGGTATTGTTTCTTGTAGGAGAAACCCTGCTTGATAAAAAGATATAAACAAGTTGCTTTGTGGGATCCACCCAAACGCATGTGCCTGTAAATCCAGTGTGGCCATATGTTTCAGGAGATACACTCCTAGAAGGGTAGGCTTCTTTTCTTGTGGCATTGTCTTTTTCAGGTTTATCAAATCCTAAACCTCTTCTAGAAATACTAGAACTGTAAGCAGTAAATTTTTGAATGGTAGACTTTTTGAAATAACGCTTGCCGTCAAATACACCACCGTTTAATAGCATTTGATAAAGCTTTGCTAAATCATAGGCATTACTAAAGAGTCCAGCATGTCCAGCAACACCTCCAAACATGGCAGCACCTTCGTCATGCACATCACCATGCATTTGTTGTGCTCTAAAATGTGTTTCAACTTCGGTGGGTACAATTTTACTGAGTGGCATTTTTGCAGTTGGTAAAAAACCGGTGCTATGCATGCCAAGCGGGGTATAAAAAGTTTCGTTCACATAGGCATCTAAACCCATGCCAGTAACAGATTCAACCACTTTTCCTAAAAAAATAAAATCGTT
>JBEGUD010000075.1:0-2916 GCA_041179065.1 Bacteroidota bacterium
TATTTACCAGCATAAAAAAAGTAGCTGTTACAAGGACACTACCCATTACAACTGGAAAGTCTAATTTTTCTAGTGCATCTACAGTTACTTTTCCAATACCCTTCCAACCAAAAATATACTCTACAAAAAAGGCGCCGGCTAATAATTCGGCAAACCAACCGGTAACAGCAGTAATAACGGGGTTTAATGCATTGGGCAACGCATGCACAAAATAAATGCTACTATTTGACAGTCCTTTTGCTTTTGCTGTTCTAATATAATCTTGGTCTAATACATCCAACATAGCGCTTCTGGTAAGTTGTGTTATAATGGCCATGGGTCTTAACCCTAAAGTAAGTGCCGGTAAGATTAAGTTTTTTAATTCGAGTGTTTTGCCTGCATACGGGTCGATATTAAATAAACTGCCCGTCATTTGAAGTCCGGTATACTTTGTTAATACGAATCCAAAAAAATAAGCAATAATAATACCCATAAAAAAGGAAGGAGCTGATATGCCAAGTACGCTGCTAAATACAGCACTACTATCCATCCAGGTATTTTTTTTGATGGCCGCTAACATACCTAGTAAAATGCCAAACAGGGTTGCCACAAACATCGCAGCAAAAGCAAGGAGTAAAGTGCCTGGTATGGCTTCCATGAGTATTTCGCTTACTTGTTTTTTGCTCTGGTAAGATCTTCGTAGGTATGGGAATTTAATCCCTAATTGCTGATCACCAACAGAAATAAAATAACCCCTTATTTTTTTTGATTCAATATCAGACGCACTATAAAATCCAATAGGTGACACATCATTAAGGTACATTAAAAATTGTGTGGATTTTGGCTTGTCTAGTGCTAACTCTTTTTTGATATTGCTAATGGTGGTACTATCTCCACTTTGCCCTAATACCAAACGGGCAGGATCACCAAAACCTTGAAACAAAAAAAACACCACCACCACTACCCCTATTAATACGAGAAGCCCATACCCTAATTTTTTGGTAATGAAACGAATCATTACTTGCTATTTAAGGTGGTAAATAATTGATCAATACAAGGAGCAGCAACCTTATCTACAATGCGTGACTGGTTCATTAAAAAATAAGTCGGCGTTACACGTGCAGCCGTTTTAATAACAGTTGCGTCCGAAATCAAAATATGAATATTACCAAACATACTAGCCGCTTTTTCAGCTTCTGGCGTTACTAAAATAACATCAATATTTTGTGCCTGTAATTTTTTATAAATTGTTTGGAACTGATTTTTCCAGCTTTCTGCGCCTTTCATTTCTTTTGCAAATACGAGTACATATGGTTTTTGACCTGCAAATATGGCTGCTGTTGTATCTGTTCCATGTACCGACTGTAAACTAAAATCTACAATTTTAGCGGCCAGGCCATTACCTTTTTTAACAACAATGTCTTTACGATCAACGTACACATAAGTGCTGTCAAAATCGGGAGGGAAATTGGACTGATCAAAACGAACTTCTTTGCCATTTTTGGTATACATAAATTCGATAGAAGTACTGTCCGGAACAGCACCAACAGGCACTTTCATTTGTTCAACAATGTCATTCCCTTTTTTATACGGTAAACAATCTACAATAGGTAAATAAGTTAACGCATACCACTGAAACGCAGCGGTGCCAAGTGTTACCGTGTAGAGTATTATTTTACCAAAAATACCTTTACTCGCTTTACCCGTATTGGTAGCTAATAAAATAACAATAAGAATACCTAATATGATGTCTTTAGTAAATGACATGGCTGGCGTAAGTGGCAGGCAATCACCAAAACATCCACAGGTTTTAATTTTGCCAGAAAATAAAGCATACCCTGTTAGGTAGGTAAAAAATAGAATCAGAATAAATAAAAGCCAAGTTATTTTTTTGGTTTGCCAATTTACAATAATGGCAATACCTGCAAATACTTCAAGTACGTTCATAGCAAGCGAAGAAAACAAGCTCAATGGGTTTAAAAAATCAAAACCCCATACTTCAAAAAACTCCTGCATTTTATAGCTTAATCCGTGCGGATCATTGGCTTTAATGAGTCCAGAAAATATAAACAACAATCCTACAAATATTCTAATGGGTGTGTTTAATTTTTTCATGCGGGGATGTTTAATGTTTTCCTTCGGAAATTAAGATAAGTGCAAAAACAGAATAATTTAAAATGTCTACATAGTTAGCATCAATGCCTTCACTTATGAGTGTTTTGCCATCATTGCCTAAAATTTGTTTGATGCGCATGAGTTTCATGAGTATCAAATCGGCAAAACTTTCTTGACTCATATCACGCCATGCTTCTCCATAATCATGGTTTTTATCTAACATGGTTTGACGGGCAAAATCTACATATTGTAGGTATAATTTTTCAACTTGATCAACAGGTAATTCTTCTACTTGAGGATTGCCTAAAGAAAGTTGAATAAGACCAATAACCGCATAATTGACAATCCCCTTGAATTCAGAATTGATATCATCCCCTACTTTTTGGGTTTGCAAATCTTGGATGGTTCTTATACGAAGTGCCTTAATAAATATTTGATCCACCACAGAAATAGTACGCAAAACGCGCCAAGCAGTTCCGTAGTCCTTTGTTTTTTTAATAAATATGTCTCTACAAGCTAAAATAGCCGCATCATATGCCTGATTGGTACTGCTCATTTTATCGGTCTAATTTTGATCCTTTGGTAATATCTTTGAAGCGGATGCAATATAATTGAAACATCAGAATGTTAACACTAAATAGCCAAGGAAAAACCCTCAATAGCACAAAACCCCTCATTATGGGGATTTTGAATATCACACCCGATTCTTTTTACCAAAAGAGCCGGGTTACGGCTGTTTCCGAAGCCATTGACATAATAGGTAAAATGCAAGCGGATGGTGCATCTATCATTGATATTGGGGGGCAAAGCACCAGACCCGGT
>JBEGUD010000076.1:0-12464 GCA_041179065.1 Bacteroidota bacterium
AGACATATGATTGATTTTTTAAAATATATAATTGAAGTTGATGAACTAATCCATCATGGTTTTTAATTTACGTGCAATTAAAAATAAAACAAATGCAGCGGCGCCAGCCATTGCTACAAACAAAATAAAGAAGTCAAATAAATTAGTAATAGCATAGCCTGCAAAATAAGTTGTTTTTCCATCTGGATATAAACCACTTAATACGCCTGCAAATTTATTAGCAAACGCATTTGCTGTAAACCATACTGCCATTAGCAAAGAAGCAAATTTGATAGGGGCTAATTTATTTACAAGTGACAGCCCAATAGGCGATAAACAAAGTTCACCACAGGTGTGTAGTGCATACATGCCCGTAAGCCAAATCATACTTACTTTAACACCAGATGCTACATTGTGCACACCAAAAGCAATCCACAAATAACCCAGTGCTAATAAAAATAATCCGAGTGCCATTTTTGCTGGAGAACCTGGTTCATACTTTCCAAGCTTTAACCAAAGCCATGCAAAAATGGGCGCAAAAGCAACCACAAAAGTTGAATTTAATGATTGAAAGAAACTTGAAGGAATGGTATAAGAACCAAGTGTACGATTGGTTTGTTCTTCTGCAAAAAAAGTGAGTGAAGCGCCAGCTTGTTCAAATGCACTCCAAAAAAATATTACAAAAAATGATACCACAAAAATGACAGATACTTTTTTCTTTTCTAAAGCATTTAATGTTTTGTCTGAAAAAATTAAAAACGCAATGAGTGTAATAGATCCTAATAATAAATAAAATAAATAACTAAACACATTTGCTTCTACATAAATAAGCCCTACAGAAATAAGAGAAAAAATAAGTAGTCCTAAAAATACATTGAGTGGCTTTCTGGAAACAGCTGGAGAATCTTGTGGCGTTAATCCCAATATATTTTTGTTGTGATCTACCACGTATTTGTTATGAAAAAAATGCATCACCACCACACTTAACAACATGCCAATACCTGCTGCTAAAAAAGCCCATTTAAAATCGTCGGGGTTGCCTGTGTCACCAAAAAATCCGCACACGAAAGGACCAATGGCGCCGCCCGTGTTAATTCCCATATAAAAAACGGTATACGCAGAATCTTTGCGTTTGTCGTTTTCTGGATACAACTGCCCCACCATCGCTGAGATATTGGGCTTAAAAAAGCCGTTGCCCGCAATCATGAGCCCGAGTCCTGTAAAAAACAACAAAGCCGCTATTTCAGGATTGGACTTATACATAGACCCACAAAAAAACAATACAAACTCGCCTATTGCCATTACCAAACCCCCTAAAATAATGGACCGCTTGTTACCCCAATACCTATCGGCTATATATCCACCCACCAGCGGCGTCAAGTATACAAGCCCAGTATAGCTACCATATATGCTAGATGCAAAAACTTTATCAAATAGGAGTGCCTTGGTCATAAATAATACCAAAATGGCGCGCATGCCGTAATAGTTAAATCGCTCCCACATTTCGGTGGCAAAGAGTACATACAGTCCTTTAGGATGACCTTTTTGAATGGTAGTTTGATTCATAAACAGCTTGTTATCGTTGTAAACTATTGATTTTCTGGTGCTGTAAAATAGCAATAAAATCTTTACAGCGAACCACCCGTACAAATGACCGCCGAAAATGATACTTTTGCGGCTCCAATTATACCTAACTCTATGAATATTTTACTACTAGGCGCTGGCGGCAGAGAACATGCACTTGCTTGGAAAATGGCCCAAAGTCACCATTGCGATTCGTTGTTTATTGCGCCCGGAAACCCAGGCACAGCGGGTATTGGAACCAATTTAAACCTTGCTGTAACTGATTTTGAAGGCATTAAAGCAGCGAGTATTGAACATCAAATTGGACTGCTTGTAGTAGGCCCCGAAGAGCCACTAGTTAAAGGTATTTATGACTTTTTTGAATTGGACCCGGCACTTAGACATATTATAGTGGTAGGACCTTCTGCAAAAGCAGCTCAACTAGAGGGTAGCAAAGCATTTAGCAAGAAATTTATGCAACGCCACCAAATTCCAACGGCCGCCTACGCCGAATTTACCCTAGAAAATATAGAAGAAGGCAAAACATATATTGCTGCGCACACCCTTCCAATCGTTCTTAAAGCCGATGGTTTAGCGGCTGGAAAGGGCGTTGTTATTGCAACCACGCACCAAGAGGCACTTGAAACGTTTGATGAAATGCTTGTCAACAAGCAGTTTGGGGAAGCGAGCAGCCGTGTGGTGATAGAACAGTTTTTATCCGGAATTGAAGTCAGTGTTTTTGCGCTTACCAACGGTATGGACTACCAAATTATTGGTCATGCCAAAGACTACAAACGAATAGGAGAAGGCGATACAGGCCTTAATACCGGTGGCATGGGCTGTGTGAGCCCCGTGCCTTTTATGGACGATACTTTTATGCAAAAGGTGGAGGAACGCATTGTTAAACCCACGATTAATGGGCTCGCAGCAGAAGAACTTTGCTACAATGGATTTGTGTTTTTTGGACTCATGAATGTAGAAGGTGAGCCTTTTGTAATTGAGTACAACTGCCGTATGGGTGATCCTGAAACAGAAGTGGTAATGCCACGCTTACAAACAGACCTCGTTGCCCTATTTGCCGCCATGGATAATGGCACTTTAATAGACGCCAATATTACCTACGATAACAGAAGTTGCGCCACTATTATGGCTGTGAGCGGCGGCTACCCTGGAGACTATGAAAAAAACAAGGTCATTTCAGGCCTGGAAGATACGAACGCAGTTACTGATACACTTGTTTTTCAGGCGGGCACCAAAGCCTCCGAAAACGCTGTAGTTACAAGTGGTGGCAGGGTTCTAGCGGTTACTGCGTATGGCAACAATATTCAAGACGCCGTTTTGCTTGCACACCAAAGACTTGAAAAGATAAGTTTTGAGGGAATCTATTTTAGACGCGATATTGGCTATGAATTTGAAAAAAAATAGCTAAAGAAAATTCGTAAGAATAGGCTTTGTTATTTCCATTTATTTCAAGCACCTTTGTAGTAACACATTTACTCAAGCTTTACGCATCATACCATGGGATTATTTAACTTTTTTACGCAAGAAATTGCAATGGATTTGGGGACCGCAAATACCCTTATCATTCACAACGACGAAGTAGTTGTAAATGAACCTTCTATCGTTGCCCTAAACCGCAATAATTTAAAAGAAGTTTTAGCAGTTGGTAAAAAGGCGCTCATGATGCATGAAAAAACACATGAGAGCATTAGAACCATTCGTCCATTAAAAGATGGTGTAATTGCAGATTTTAACGCCGCAGAATTAATGATTCGGGAGATGATGAAAATGATCTACCCAAAAAAACCATTATTCCCTCCAAGCTGGCGTATGGTAATTTGTATTCCTTCTTCCATTACTGAAGTTGAAAAACGTGCCGTAAGAGATTCTGCTGAGCAAGCAGGCGCTAAAGAAGTATACATGATCCATGAACCTATGGCAGCAGCACTAGGTATTGGTATAGACGTTGAAGAACCCGTTGGAAATATGATTATTGATATTGGAGGTGGTACCACTGGTATTACAGTAATTGCACTTGCTGGTATTGTGTGTGATCAAAGTATTCGTGTAGCAGGTGATGAATTTACTGCCGACATTATGGAAGCACTTCGCCGTTATCATAGCTTATTAATTGGTGAGCGTACTGCAGAGCAAATTAAAATTAATGTGGGTGCCGCGATGAAAGATTTAGACAACCCGCCAGACGACTTACCAGTTAACGGACGTGACCTTGTTACAGGTATTCCAAAACAAATTATGGTAAGTTACCAAGAGATCGCTGAAGCACTTGATAAGAGTATTTTTAAAATAGAAGAAGCGATCTTAAAAGCCCTAGAAACCACACCACCAGAGCTTGCGGCCGATATTTACCGACGCGGATTATACCTCACAGGTGGCGGTGCATTACTACGCGGACTTGATAAAAGATTAAGTGCAAAAATTAAACTACCAGTTCACGTAGCAGAAGATCCACTTAAAAGCGTTGTGCGTGGTACGGGGTTAGCACTAAAAAATTATCAGCGTTTTCCGTTTATCATGCGCTAATAAATTGTCTTGAAAAATATTTTTGATTTCATACGTAAGCACTTTACATTAATTAGCTTTTTGCTTTTGCAAATTGCTTCTATTTATATGCTTACGCAAGCAAGCACTTCGCATCAAACTTTTTTTTCATCAAAGATGAATGATGCCTCTTCAAAAATAAACGAGCGCTATTATAATATGCGTGGCTACTTTTTTTTAAGAGAAACCAACCAAAAATTAGCACAGGAAAATGCACGCTTATTAAATTTACTTGGATCAAATATTGCAGCGCCAGATTCAAGTATTCGCATTGTTACCGACTCGGTATACAAAGACTCCCTCAATAAATTTAGAAAATACAATTGGCTCCCTGCTAAAGTCATTGGCAATACGGTTTCATTACAAACAAATTTTTTAACGCTTGAGCGCGGAAGTTTACAAGGTGTAAAAAAAGGAATGGCCGCTATTAGTCCGGAAGGAATTGCGGGTGTTGTTGTAGAAGTATCGGAAAATACGAGTAAGGTGATGAGTCTATTACACCGCAATAGCAGGGTGAGTGCGATGCTAAAAAAAGACAATAATGCAGGCAGTATAGAATGGGATGGTGCTAGCCCTTATTACCTCCTTTTACGCAACGTTTCTAAGGGTGCTAAAGTGGCAAAAGGCGACACCGTTGTTACCAGTACCTACTCGGCTAATTTCCCTCCGTACCAAGTTGTAGGGCGCGTAGCCGAAATTGAAGCTGACCCTTCAAGTAATTTTTATACCCTTAAAATTAAAACGGCTGTTAACTTTTTTACGGTTCAGTATGTATACCTAGTAGAAAACCTCAGGTACCAAGAGCAATTTGATTTAGAAAACAACAATCCTAAAAATCGTGAATAGCCTACTTAAAAATATCATTCGCTTTGCACTGTTTTTACTACTTCAAATTGTGGTCTTAAACGAAGTGCCGCCCGTGCACCGCTTTATTATCCCCTATCTGTACTTCTTGTACATTCTTTGGTTGCCGTTTTCTATTAACCGATTTGCCTTATTAATTGTCGCTTTCTTATTTGGGCTTTCACTTGACTATTTTACCGGCACCACTGGCCTTCACGCCGCGCCCTGTGTGCTAATCGCCTATATTAGACCCTATTTATTAAACCTGCTTTTGCCGCAAGAAACCATCGAGCAAAGCTATGCTGAGCCTGGTGTTAACAGTATGGGCTGGGCGCCATATGCTGTGTATGTAGGGTTTCTTACTTTCATCCATCACTTTTACTTGGTACTCATCGAGTGGCTCCAATTTGGCGATTTTGTGTACTTTTTAGGCAAAGTGATTGGCACCACCCTTGTAAGCTTTATGATGATCGCACTTTCCGAACTTCTTTTTTTAAGAAAAGGGAAGTACAGAACCAATGCAGCCTAGTTCTCGCTGTCCACAAGTATGCATAAGTTTTTTTGATGAAAATGATGCTTTGTTGCGTTTGTTACATCAAATTTGCAATACATTTTTTCGACTTATTTTTAGCAAGCCCCTATGTCCGCCTTTAATCAAAACCGAAGTAGAATTGTACAAATCATTTTTATAGGTGCGTTTATTTTAATTACCCTTCAACTGATTAATCTTCAGGTGTTTTCTACGAAATATAAAATGGCAGCAGATAACAATGCCTTTTATAGAAAAGTGATTTATCCAGATAGAGGCATCATTTTTGACCGTAAAAAAAGAGCTATTTTAGAAAATACCATTAGTTATGATTTGGTAGTGATACCCGCCGAATCTAAAGGAACTGATACGCTGGCACTTTGCGCACTATTAAATATTGATACGGCTACTTATAAAAAAAGAATGCGGGACCTGATTTTTAAAAATGGAGCCGTTAAGCCAAGCGTTTTTGAATCTTTACTCACCACCGAAAATTTTGCGCGCCTCAACGAAAACATGTACCGTTTTCCCGGGTTTACATTAAGTGAAAGGTCAGTAAGGTCTTACCCCTACGATTGTGGTGCGGCTGTTTTAGGATACACGGCAGAAGTAGATACCGGATTTTTACGCAGACACAAAGATGAGGGCTATGAAATGGGCGATTACTTTGGCACTACCGGACTAGAAAATAGTTACGAGAAAATACTCATGGGTCAACGTGGTATTAAGCGTTTTATTAGAGACAACAAAGGAAGAATTCAAGGCCCTTGGGAAAAAGGAGAATTTGATACCGCAGCCGTTGCTGGTAAAAATTTATATTCAAGTATTGATGTAGAACTTCAACAACTTGGAGAAAAACTCATGCAAAATAAAGTGGGTAGTATTGTTGCCATTGATCCTAAAACGGGAGGCATATTATGCATGGTAAGTGCACCCACCTATAACCCCAACTACTTAACAGGTAATCAACGGAAAAAGCATCTGGTAGACATGATGTATTTTGATCCAAGAAAACCGCTACTCAACAGAACCGTTAGTACCACTTACTCTCCGGGCTCCACGTTTAAAACACTGGTAGGTATTATTGGCATGGCGGAAGGTGTTATTGATGACCAAATGACCGTAACATGTGGCGGAAGTTATTTGGGTTGCGGCAGAAAAATGGGCTGTCACGCGGCTGGAACTTTTACCCTAAAACCTGCTATTTCAAAATCCTGCAATAGTTATTTTGCAGTGGCTTTTCGCAGAATTTTAGACAATGCAAAAGTTAATAATAGGGATATCACACTCGGTTTATTTAATGAATACGCTTATTCATTTGGACTTGGAAAAAAATTAGGTGTAGACTTGCCTTCGGAGCGCATGGGTAATATCCCTACTTCAAAATATTACCAAAAAATATTTGGAAAAAATTGGCAGGCATGTAATATTATTTCAAACTCTATAGGACAGGGAGAAATTACAACCACCCTTACACAACTTGCTAATGTAATGGCGATTATTGCCAATAAAGGATGGTACTATTTACCCCATTTAATTGACTCAGTAGAAGGTGGAGATGATTATGAAATGCTAGCACGTTTTAAAGTAAAACAAAGAACTAAAAATATTGCAGAAAGTATTTTTGAAGAAGTACATGAAGGCATGCAAGGCACTATGGAATTTGGAACTGGTGCGTACGCAAAAGTTCCAGGTATCAACGTTTGTGGTAAAACGGGTACCGTAGAAAACGCTTACAGAGGTGAATCACTAAAAGACCATGCATTTTTTGGCGCATTTGCGCCGCGTGAAAACCCCCGTATTGCCATTGCAGTTATGTGCGAAAATGCAGGTTATGGTGCTACATCAGCAGCACCGATTGCAAGCTTGCTTATTGAAAAATATTTAAGGGATTCTATTGCAGGTCCAGAAAGAAAAGCGAAAATTGAGCAACTAGCCAATATGAATTTAATTCCGCCTCAAATGAAGCGCTTAATGACAAAGCAAGATTCAACAAGAAAAGTTACCCTCAAAAAATCAATTGCCAAGAAATAGCCAACCATAAACATGAACAGAAAAAATAATAATCTTGCGGGAGAAGGGATAGATTATACGGTTGTTTGGCTGTATGGTATTTTAGTATCCATTGGCGTATTGTGTATTTTCATGGTAGAATACAAGACCAATACCAATTGGCTGGCTACATTTTTAGGCGGTAAAACAAACTATAGTAAGCAACTGATTTTTGGAGGTATTTGTGCACTGGCAGCAACTTTTATCTTGCTAACAGATAGTAAAATATTTACAGCATTTGCAAATCTTTCGTATTTGCTTGGCATCCTACTTATGCTAGCCACATTTGTGCTTGGAAAAAATATCAACGGGTCTAAATCGTGGATCCCTTTAGCAGGTGGGTTTAATTTACAGCCAGCAGAGCTTTGCAAAATATTTACATCCCTTGCACTAGCTAAATTTATTTCACGTCAAGAAATAGATTTTACAAATATCAAATCACAAATTGTTGCTGGGCTCATTGCGCTAACCCCTGCCGCTTTATCCATTTTGCAGCACGAACTTGGTTTAGCACTTGTATACTTAAGCCTTTTGATTGCCATGTACAGAGAGGGATTGCCAGCACAGTTCTTAATTATTGGATCATGCTTTGGCATATTAGCGCTAGCGACCCTCATCGTAGAAAGAGACGCACTCTCCATCACGTTAACTATTTTAGCAGGGCTCATTGTTTTTTTAGCGTACAGACAAGTTAGAAAAAAACAAAGACTAATTACCATCACCGCTATTTTATCTATCTGGATCTTATGCATTGGCGTACAGCGTTATGTAGTGCCCTATGTATTTAATAATGTATTAGAGTGCTACCAGAGTACTAGAATATATAGTATGGTGGGTAAAGATTATGATTGTAGTTTAAATAAAAAGTCTAACGAAAAAGTTACCGGAAAAGCTGCCCGCAAACCAGATGATTATAACGTAAGGCAAAGTAAAATTGCGATTGGCTCTGGTGGATTTTTTGGAAGGGGCTTTTTAAAAGGTACACAAACAAGGGGTAAATATGTGCCCGAACAAGACACCGATTTTATTTTCACGTCATTAGGGGAAGCTTTTGGTTTTGTAGGCTGTACCCTATTTTTAGGGCTTTACTTGTATTTCTTATTTCGCATTGTACGCATTGCAGAAAGGCAGCGAAGTGCCTTTAGTAGAGTATATGCATACTGTGTAGCAAGTATTTTGTTTTTCCATATTGCAGTAAATGTGAGTATGACAATTGGCCTTTTCCCAATTGTAGGTATTACCCTTCCGCTTATAAGTTATGGAGGATCTTCGCTACTCACTTTTACAGTATTAATTTTTATCATGCTCCGACTAGACGCCGATAGACAAATGGTGCTACGTTAAGCCAATCGAATTTTCATGCAAATTATTCCATTGTCAGAAGGCAGTTTTACCATCGATCAATCCAAGGTATTTGTACCATTTAATACCCAAACAGAAGCCTTACAAAGCAGACCTATAGGAAGTATCCTTGTAGAAATTCAGCCTTTTGTTGTAGTTACAAATAAGGATGTTATTTTAATTGATACGGGTCTTGGTTATACAAATACAGCAGGTCAATTACAGTTACACGAAAATTTAGAAAAAGCGGGTATCAAACCAGCTGCTGTAACTAAGGTGCTCATGAGCCACTTACACAAAGACCATGCAGGTGGTACTACATTTAGTAATATTGACAACAGTGCACGGTATATTAGTTTTCCCTATGCAACATACTATATCCAAAAACGTGAATTTGAATATGCCACAGGCATCGGATCGGCATCTTATATTCCTGAAGACATTTTACCGCTACAAGATTTTAGCAAAGTAGTTTGGCTCGATAGTGATGAAGGAGAAATTGAAAGTGGAATTAAATACCAGGTTACTGGAGCTCACTCCAGGTTTCACCAGGTGTTTTGGATTACCGAAGACAATGAAACCGTATTTTTTGGTGGAGATGATGCCCCACAACTACAACAAATGAAAAGCAAGTTTGTAGCTAAGTACGATTATGATGGAAAAAAATGCATGGAACTCAGACAAGCTTGGCTAGAAAAAGCAAAACAAGAAGGTTGGACCTTCTTGTTTTACCATGATATTAAAATGCCTATTTGGAATATTGTTTAAACAGCAGGTGCTTCTTGACCTGGAGGAGGCGGTGGTGGGGGTTTGCTGCCTTTTTTATGCATGCCTTTTCTGTTTTGCAATTCTTCTTTGATCATACCCATAAAGGCGCGATCTGCAGCAAGCGCTTTGTTGGCACGCTCATCTGATCCTAATGCTTTTTTGAAATCGTTTTTATACTTTTTTCTGATGTTTAATGCAGCTTCTTCAAAAGCCAATACATCCTCTTTTTTTTCTTGACGTGCTTTTTTTAATTCTTCAATGCAAGCATTGTAGGCTGGCCAGAATTTTTGTGCTTCTTCGGGGTTTAAATTTAAATGCTTGGTAATAAAAGCAACTTTTAATGCTTCCACATTTTCTCTACTAGGCTTTGGTCCTTTACCGCGAGGGCCCATTGGCCTTTCCTGTGGTTGTGCGCTAATTATGGCTACAACAAACATTGAAAGTAAAAAACTAAAAATGATTTTTTTCATAACTGATAATTTAATTACTTGATTGAATATATTCTAGAAGTTCTTGATCAGAACTCTTTTGCATTAATGTCTCTTCGCTTTCAAGTGTATATTCTTGATCGGACACATCTGGTGTAACAATAAGTTTTTCATGTGCATCTAGATAGGCCGTTAATGTAGAATCACTAATGGTTTGGATTATTTGTTGGTGATCTGCACCAATATAAGCGCTATAATCAACAGATTGCTTTTGGTTTGTATACATAAAATTGACAAGTACCATAGCACCAATAAGAGCCGCTGCTATAGCTAATTTAGGCCAATTAAAAACCGTTGCAGAAGGCTTGCCAACTGCGTATGCAGGCAATATTTTATGTTGCGCAACTGGCATTTGATATCCCGTTTGCTTAGGTATTGTATTTAATAGAGGCGCAACGAGTTCAAGCTCTTCATAAACAGCTTCCGTTTCTATTTTTGCACGCACAACACTAGGCAGCGATTCAAAATAATTAGCTGGAATTACATAAGGCATTTGGGATTGAATCGTCGTCCAAAATGGGCTTAATGCTTCTAGTTCTTCGTGTATGGTTTTATTTTGATGCATGGCTATTTAATAGACGTTCGCTCACCCCTTAGGTTTAATAACTTTTAATAAATTCTTCAATTTTTTTTGCAGCATGATGGTAACTCGCTTTTAGCGCACCTTCAGAAGTATCTAATAGCTCACTCATTTGATGATACGGCATTTCGTCATAATAACGTAAATTAAAAACGAGCTGCTGTTTTTCAGGTAAAGATTTGATAGCGAGCTGTAAACGCCAAATCAATTGATTTTCATCAAAATGAGCATCTGCTTTTACCTTGTCGCCATAAGTATCTGAATCCTGATCCAATGATACAATTGCCCTCTTTTTTTCTTTTTCTATAAATGTCAGGGTTTCATTGGTGGCAATACGGTACATCCAGGTATACAATTTGCTGTCTTCTCTAAAATTTTGAAGTCCGTTCCACACTTTTACAAGTACCATTTGTAATACATCATTGGTGTCTTCATGACTTACCAGCATACGTCTAATGTGCCAGTACAATTTTTCCTGGTACTTTTTCACAATGCCATTGTACCCTTTTTCTTTGGTGGCATGGTTGTGAAATGCAGCTAGCAAACTGGTATCATCTAGATGTAAGTCCATAGGCTAAAGGTAATTACTTGGACTGCCAAGGTTGAAATTAGTTTAATGCCCCTTCAAATTAAGCGTCTTTCCAGCGCCACAAATGAAGGCATGCATAGGTTTTATAGGGGCTCCAGGCTTCTGCGATAGCTAACATATTTGCTTTTAACTCCTTTTTATTAGAGGGGTCTAAGTTATAGCACTTAGTCATGGCCTGCTGTATGCCCAAATCATCTACAGCAAAAACATTTTCACGACCCAGCGAAAACATGAGCAGCATTTCTACGGTCCATTTACCAACCCCTTTTATTTGAGTAAGCAGTTCAATAATTTCTTCGTTGGAAAGCCCCTGTAGTTTTTTATCGGTTATTTTATGTTCGAAGCAAAAATTTGCAACTGCATAGATGTATTTGATTTTCGCATAACTGATACCGATTGCTCTAAGGGTCTCTTCTGGGGTATCCAATACTTTTTGAATGGTAGGCTTTTTGGCTGGGTACAATGATAAAAAACGTTCATAAATAATGGCTGCAACTTTCGTGCTTAATTGCTGGCTAATAATGCTTGCCATAAGCCTAATTGGAATATTTTTTTGAAGCGCTAATACATGCGTTTCGCCTTTTAAAATGGGCGCTAACCGCTCATCCTTTTGCAAATGTTTTTTATACGACATATGGCAAGTTACAAACCCTAAATTATCTTTCAAAACCAATTAGAAGTAGTAGCTTAGTGTAAAATTTAACGGTTTATGCTATCCCGCATGCTCACCTTGTTTTTACTGGCTTTTTCGCTTTCATCTTTAGCGCAAAAAAACACACAAACAACCACACCAACATACCATAAAAACGAAACAGCCATACGAGCGCTTTTAGCAGCTCAAACGAAGGCATGGAATGAAGGGGATTTAGTAGGTTTTATGGAAGGCTACTTACCCTCCGACTCCCTTTTATTTGTAGGTAAAAGCGGTCCTACTTACGGATTTAATAATACACTTAACAATTATAAAAAGGGCTACCCTGATACTGCTTCAATGGGTAAACTAACATTCACATTACTTGCTGTAACACGTATCGAAAAAAAGCATTACCGCGTTTTAGGCAAATGGGCATTACAAAGAAGCAAAGGTGATGTTAGCGGTTATTTTACGTTGTTATTTCAAAAAATAAAAGGAAAATGGTTTGTTATTCAAGACCATAGCAGTTAATTAAA
>JBEGUD010000077.1:0-5906 GCA_041179065.1 Bacteroidota bacterium
TACCAAGGGCTCCATCGGCATATACTTTAAAACCGTTTACAAATAACTTGTCAGTTTTATACGGACCTCTTTTTAAATACACACTTAAATTTTCAGGATTGTCGCTAAGCATGGCAAAAAGACGCATGTTAATTTTACCTTCCCTTTGCAGTGTATCAATAAAATTAATATCGCTAATATCTAAACCACAATCGGTAACGGTGGTAAGCCCCTGCGCAAAACAATTTTTTTGCGCCGCTTGTAACCACTGCGTATAGGTTTGTTTATTGACCGCTGGAATTGAATTGTACACCAGTCCTTTTGCGTTGTCAATTAACACACCTGTTAACACGCCATTTTTAGTTTCAACCTCGCCGCCTACAATGGTTTGACCTGGTTTTACGCCAGCGATATCAAAGGCTTTTTGATTGGCAATAGCTGCATGACCATCTACACGTTGTAACACAACAGGTGTGTTTGGAAATAAGCTATTTAAAAGTGCATTGGTTGGATATTTTTTACCCGGCCATTTGTTTTGATCCCATCCGCGCCCCTCAATCCATGCAAGTTCTGGATGCGCTGCTGCAAAAACTTTTACGCGCTCTACCGCTTCTTCCCAACTAGTTGTACCAAATAAATCTACCTGAAAAAGTGATTTTCCATAGCCTACAAAATGCGCATGCGCGTCAATAAATCCTGGATACACTGCTTGGCCTTTTGCATCAATTTTTTCTGGCGCAGTATAGGCTGCCAGTATCTGGGCATCGGTTCCTGTGGCAACAATGATACCATCTTTGATAGCCATGGCCTGTGCTGTAGAAAAACTACTATCTACGGTGTAAATAACAGCATTAAAAACTAAGGAATCTACTTTTTTAGGACCGCCACAACTGGTTAATACCATTGCAAAAACTGCGGTAGCAAACAATGAAAGGATGCGCATAGGATACATTTATAAAAGGAAAGATAGTTTTTATTTTAGTAGTTCGCAAGGCTTTAGTCCGGTATGCTTTTTAAAAGCAGCCGAAAAATGCGATATAGAAGAGTAACCCAGTAGTGCCGAAATATCTGTTACACTGAGGCCTTTTTCATAGAGCAAATACTTGGCATGCTCCATGCGTTGTTGTTGATAAAAATCAAAAATAGTAGTGCCAAAAATTTCTTTAAACCCTTTTTTAAGGTAGCACTCGTTCATGGCCACTTTACGGCTTAATTCTTTAATGGTAATCGGGTCTCCAATATGTTGAAGTAGTATTTCACGGGCTTCGTAAATACGTTCTCTACCTGCTGGATCCGCTAAAAATTTACATGTGAATCCCTCTTCTTTTTCATCCACCAAACAGGCCAGGCTGTACAGCAAAATTTCATGCACTTTAGCATTGATGAAAATATTTTCGAGGGCGCCGGTGTAACTGTGGTTTAATAAAGTATCTAGTACACTCCTTTTTCTACTACATAGTGGAAACACTTTTGTAAATGCGTTGGGATGCTTAAATGCAAGTACGTCATCTTTATAGTTACTAACCTTTACATTTTGCACGTAAGGGCGTAAAAAAGTAGACGTAAAATGAAAAGTAAACGTGTCTACGGTTTCGTGTTTTCCAAAACAATTGTTGGTGGGCGAATGCTCGCATTGTGCACAACTTTTTTCTTCACAGAAGCGGTTGCCCGAAATGCAAAATCGAAGCTCCAAATAACTGTTGAGGGGTTTTTTAGCGTCGTAATGGTAAATAAGCATTCCGGTGTCTGATCCGGTCCATGGCTGAAGGGCATAATAACGCTTCACTTGGTACTCAATGGAGCCTGGAACCTGCTGTTCTTGGCTATAAATCAGGCTCATGCCTGGTTCTAGTCCATTTTGGTTTGCCACTTTTAATATGTCCATCACTTGTACCATCCAACTGCAAATTTAATGTATTACAATTGACCCTTCTAAATTGTTTGCCCGCTAGCGCTATTTTTAGCCCCAAAATGACCCTGAAAATGGTCATGGAACTGTCAAATTTATGTGGAAAACACGGCTTCAAAATGGGCCTAAAAACAGCTTATTTTAACTAGCTTTGACCAGTTCTGACATTTCATCTAAACTCAGGATAGACAAGCATTTTATGAGCCAAGAACAATTAGATAGCAACGAAGCACAGAATAAGAATTATGGTGCCGACAGTATTCAGGTTTTAGAAGGTTTAGAAGCGGTAAGAAAAAGACCCGCCATGTACATTGGAGATATAGGCGTTAAAGGTCTACACCACCTCGTATATGAAGTGGTAGATAACTCTATCGATGAAGCCCTAGCTGGTTATTGCAAAAACATTTCCGTACACATTCACGAAGACAATTCAATTAGTGTACAAGACGATGGACGTGGTATTCCTACAGCGATGCACACCAAAGAAAAAAGATCGGCGCTAGAAGTCGTAATGACGGTGTTACACGCGGGTGGTAAATTTGATAAAAACACCTACAAAGTATCGGGTGGTTTACACGGTGTGGGTGTGAGTTGCGTAAACGCACTTAGTACTAAACTTGTAGTAACCGTTCACAGAGAAGGAAAAATATTTGAACAAGAATATAAAATTGGGGTACCACAATATGCGGTTCGTGAAACTGGCGAAAGTGCTATTACAGGAACTAAAGTTCACTTCTGGCCAGATACCACCATCTTCCAAGAATCCGTTTATAAGCGTGAAATTTTAGAAGGTCGTTTACGTGAACTATCGTTTTTAAATAAGCGTATCAACATTACCCTCACCGACCTTAGAGAACTTGATGAAAATGGTGCTCCTTTTGTTAGTACATTTTACAGCGAAGGTGGTATTATTGATTTCGTAGAACTTTTAGACAAGCAAGCAAATCGTAACGCCATTATCCCTAAACCCTTGTATGTAGAGGGTTTGGACGAAGCCACCAATGTAGCCGTAGAGGTTGCATTAACCTACAATGACGATTTTAAAGAACATATTTTTTCTTACGTAAACAACATCAATACCATCGAAGGTGGTACGCACGTTACTGGTTTTAGACAAGCATTAACGCGTGTGTTTAAAAGTTACGGAGACAAGGAAGGACTTTTTGAAAAAGCAAAAGTAGCCGTAGAAGGTGACGACTTTAGAGAAGGTTTAAGTGCTATTATTTCTGTAAAAGTGCCAGAGCCACAATTTGAAGGACAAACAAAAACAAAACTTGGAAACTCTGAAGTAAGTGGTGTCGTACAAACAACTGTTGCGCGCGCATTAGAAGCTTACCTCGAAGAAAATCCACGTGAATCAAAGCAAGTAATTTCTAAAATTATATTAGCCGCTCAGGCGCGTGTTGCTGCTAAAAAAGCACGTGACATGGTACAACGCAAAACCGTATTAAGCGGTGGTGGTTTACCTGGTAAACTAGCAGATTGCTCAGAGCGTGACCCAGAAAAATGTGAACTATACTTAGTGGAAGGAGACTCTGCGGGTGGTACGGCTAAACAAGGTCGTGACAGAAGCTACCAAGCTATTTTACCCTTACGTGGTAAAATCCTAAACGTAGAAAAAGCGATGGAACATAAAATTTACGAGAACGAAGAGATCCGTAATATGTATACAGCGCTTGGTGTTACCGTTGGTACCCCCGAAGATCCTAAAGCATTAAACATTGCAAAGCTTCGCTATCATAAGTTAATTATTATGACCGATGCCGACGTAGATGGTTCGCATATCGCTACCCTTATTCTTACTTTTATTTTCCGTTACATGAAAGAATTAGTAGAACAGGGTTACATTTTTATTGCACAACCACCTTTATACCTTGTTAAAAAGGGTAAAGAACAACAATACGCCTACAATGAGGAGCAACGTAAAATGTGGATCGAAAAACTAGGTGGAGGAAAAGATGACAGTGTTACTATCCAGCGTTACAAGGGTTTAGGTGAGATGAACGCCGACCAGTTATGGGAAACAACCATGGATCCATCCCGTCGTACGCTTAAAAGAGTAACCATCGAAAGTGCTGCAGAAGCAGACCGTGTATTTAGCATGCTCATGGGTGATGACGTGGCTCCACGCCGCGAATTCATTGAAACGCACGCGAAATATGCGAAAATAGACGTGTAAAAACCGCCAAATTGTGAATAAACCAGCTTAAAATCTGCACAATACAGCCTGTTAACTTATGGCTAGATTGTAGAAATTAGCTAGCTTGTGGTAGCAATTCGGTTGCTCATTAACTAACCCAACAAAATTTGAACAAATGGACACTTCAAAAATGATTAAAGCATATTGCCTTAAGACTAAAGAAAAAAACGTTCCAATGCAAGATGCAGTAGTTACTAAAACTGCTCGTGGTGGATACATGGCTGCTGGTCATGATGGCAAAGGAAATAAAATGGCTGCTATCTTAGGAGAAGCAAAAGCTTTACAAGCAATTGCTGATGGCGTTGCTACAAAAGGATTCTAGTTTAGATTTTTTCTACAATAGAAAATATAAAAAAACCTGCCTATTGGCGGGTTTTTTTATGCCTGCTCAGAAGCGTCTTTTGCAGCCGCAGCGATAACAGTCGTTTGCGGAATTACACCCTTGTGCATGAGTGTTAAAAAGCGGAGCATGGCTTCCATATCATTGACTTGATCTACTACAAGCATAAATAATTTGCCCACTTGCTTGAGGCGCGCTTTGTTGGTGCCCGTTTGTAAATAGTCAAGTACTTTTTTAAATAATTCCGATTCAAAATACGGAGAGTCGGGTCTATTAATAAAATAACAACGTAGTGTATTTTCTTTTAAGGTCATTTTTTCGAAACCTAGATCTACAGCAATCCAGCGGCACTGCACCGTTGTAAATAAATCGGTAACCTGCGGTGGTAGTGCACCAAAGCGGTCTACGAGTTCTTTGTTGAACTCGTCTAAATCCTTATCTGTTTCACAATTATCGAGGCGGGTATATAAACTTAAACGCTCTGCAATACTTTCGACATAAGAATCTGGAATTAGAATTTCCAAATCAGTATCGATGGTACAGTCTTTTACAAAATCGTCCTGCTTACTAATTTCTTCTTTAAATAAATCTTTAAAGGCACTGCGTTTTAATTCGCGAACGGCTTCTTCTAAAATTTTCTGGTACATTTCAAAACCAATTTCGGCCATAAAGCCACTCTGGTCTCCACCGAGTAAATTACCGGCACCGCGTATATCTAAATCACGCATCGCAATTTGAAATCCACTACCTAAATCGGTAAACTGTTCGAGTGTTTGTAAACGTTTGCGCGAATCGGAAGGAAGCGAACTCATAGGTGGCGCTAATAAATAACAAAACGCTTTTTTATTGCTACGCCCAACACGCCCACGCAGCTGGTGTAAATCCGATAAACCAAAATGATGCGCGTTGTTTACAATAATGGTATTTACGTTTGGAATATCTACCCCACTCTCTACAATATTGGTACAAACAAGTACATCGTATTTTTTATCAATAAAATCTAGGATGCGTTCTTCTAATTCATGTCCTTCTAACTGCCCATGCGCAAAGCCAATACTTAAATCGGGACAAAGGCCCTGAATAAGTGCACACATTTCTGAGAGGCCTTGCACCCTGTTATGAATAAAAAACACCTGACCGCCACGCTCTGTTTCGTAATAGATGGTATCTCTAATAACGTCGTCATTAAAAACCTGCACCTCCGTTTGAATGGGTTGCCTATTAGGCGGTGGCGTATTGATAATACTTAAATCACGCGCACCCATTAAACTAAACTGAAGCGTTCTTGGAATAGGCGTGGCCGTAAGCGTTAAACAGTCTACACTTGTTTTTAAGGTCTTTAATTTTTCTTTGTGGCCTACTCCAAATTTTTGTTCTTCATCAATAATCATAACACCGAGGTCTTTAAACTTAACCTCCTTACCTAAAATGCCATGGGTGCCAATAATGATATCAATTTTTCCTTCCGCTAATTTTTG
>JBEGUD010000078.1:0-3867 GCA_041179065.1 Bacteroidota bacterium
TAAGCCTCCTCTATTGGATTTATCGCCAACGCGGGGTACAGATCCTTTGTCTATTACTTTGCCAATTTTTACAGCGCCATTGTTTGGGTAATGTGCTAGTATTAATGGTTCTTGATTGTAATAAAGCTCTAGTGGCGCAGGAATTACGGGCTGTCCGTGTCCATAACTTTGGTGTGTGCCAAAATTGTTGATGCCTAATTTGGTAAGAGAAACTTCAACTACATGGTCTGCTGCATTTTTTTCTAGCCTTGCTAGTATACTGGGGTTGGTTACTTTTTTAAATAGGCGACCATTGATATTTTTCCCACCAGATAAAATCACTTTGTTTTTTGCAGCTGCTTTCCAAATCACTTGTAAATTTTCATTTCCGGCATCACCTTCGTTAAAAGAAAGCGTTGATGTTAGTTCATAAGTGCCGGGCATCACCGTAACAACAATTTCTCCGGTATATCCTGGGTTGGCTTTTTTAAAATCCCTTACGAGTGCCTGTGCTTTTTGTAGGGTAGCTACCGGTTTTTGAGCAGTCCCTATATTACTATTGCGACCTATTGTAGAAACATAAAACTGCTGTGCAGCAAGCTGGTTAATTATAAGTAGAAAAATGATAGTTTTAAGGAGCTGTTTCATGTGTGTATCTTATGTGTTTAGATGGGCCTAATTCTCTACTATTTATTTTATATTGAGTAAAATTAATTGTTATGAACGCTACGCCAGAATCAATAAAAGCAGCACTTGATGAAAACTATAGCGTAACACCCGCTCAGGTCAAGTACTTTAGCGAAAATGGTTTTATAAAAATTAAAAACATTTTTGACGCTACTGTTATTGACTACATGAATATAGTAATTTCTAAAGAGGTAGACCGTTTAAATAACCAACAAATACCCCTCGAAGAACGTGATACCTATGGGAAGGCTTTTTTGCAAATTATGAATTTGTGGACGCATACAAGCGCAGTAAAAGATATTGTATTTAGTAAAAAAATTGCCCAGATTGCTACTGGCTTAATGCAAACAACGGGTGTTCGTTTATACCATGATCAAGCCCTATTTAAAGAACCTAAAGGTGGTCATACACCTTGGCACGCCGATCAATATTACTGGCCGTTGGATACCGAAAATACCGTAACTGCATGGATACCACTTCAGGCCACGCCTTTAAACTATGGGCCACTAGAGTTTAGTGCAGGTAGTAATCAATTAACAGCTGGCAGAGACAAACAAATTAGTGACGAAAGCCAAGCTTTCTTAGAAGCCGAATTAAAACGCCATGCATTTAATCATGTGGTGGAACCTTTTGATGTAGGTGAAATAAGTTTTCATAGAGGGTGGTTGTATCACCGCGCTGGTCCTAATGTGTCTGGTAATATGCGTAAAGTAATGACCATGATATATATGGATAAAGACACCGTATTAAAAACACCGGAAAACCATAACCAGCAGGCCGATTGGGATACCTGGTGTCCGGGCGCTACTGTTGGTGAAATTGTAAATACCCCATTAAATCCAGTTTTATATGAAACAGTGTAAGTTTTCATTTTTGTTTTTGTTACTCATAAGTGTTGGAGCGGTTGCGCAGTTACCAATTATTCCGTACCCTAATAAAGTTGAAACTGGAAAGGGTTTTTTTAAACTCACCAAGTCAGCGGCATCTACTGCAACATTAATTGTAGATCCGCAAACTGCTGTTGTAGCTTCAATGGAGGGGTATCATTTGTCTGTTACGCAAACTGCAATTACCATAACTGCAAAAACAAAGGCTGGCGCTTTTTATGGTATGCAAACATTATTACAATTAGAAGCGCAATCTAAAAATATTCCAGTGCTTGAAATTGATGATGCACCAGCTTTTGGTTATAGAGGCATTATGTTAGACGTGGGTAGACATTTTATGCCCGTATCTTTTATCAAGCAATTAATAGATGTGATGGCCATGCAAAAAATGAACAATTTGCACCTTCATCTAACCGAAGACCAAGGATGGCGTATTGAAATAAAAAAATATCCAAAATTAACGAGTGTAGGATCGGTGCGTGGTGGTACTTTAATAGGCAAGTATCCTGGTAAAGGCAATACCAACGCCGCCTACGGCGGCTTTTATACCCAGGCGCAATTAAAAGATTTAGTTGCCTATGCAGCGGCAAAACATATCAATATTATTCCTGAAATTGAAATGCCAGGTCATGCAAGTGCAGCCATTGCTGCCTATCCGGAGTTAAGTTGTTTTCCAAATGAACCCACGCAGCTCACCAAAAACATGTATGCGACTGCTACCGAAAATAAAATAAAAAACCAGGGTGGTAAAATAGTGCAAGAAAGCTGGGGGGTATTTGATGATGTGTTTGCGCCTAGTGAGTACACTTTTAATTTTATTGAAAATGTATTAGATGAAGTGATGGATATATTTCCTTCAAGTTATATTCATATTGGTGGCGACGAGTGTCCCAAAACAGCATGGAAGCGCTCTAGTTTTTGTCAGGCACTGATGAAAGAAAAAGGCATCGCCGATGAACATGCTTTACAGAGCTATTTTATTCAGCGCGTAGAAAAATATGTAAACAGTAAGGGTCGTAAAATTATTGGTTGGGATGAAATTTTAGAAGGTGGTCTAGCACCCAATGCAACCGTTATGAGTTGGCAAGGAGAAGAAGGTGGTATTACAGCAGCCAAGCAGCACCACGATGTAATTATGACACCGCAGGGTACTTGCTATTTAAATTTTTATCAATCCTCAGATCCTCGCGACTCTATTGCTTTTGGTGGATTCCTGCCCCTCGAAGCTGTATATAATTACAATCCAATTCCTGCCGCACTTACCCCACAGGAGGCTACGTATATTAAAGGAGTGCAGGGTAATTTATGGACGGAGTATATTGCCAACAAAGACTTAGCTTCTTTTATGTTGTATCCACGCGCTATGGCCATTGCCGAAAACGGATGGACAAAAACAAAAACTGGCTTCGATCATTTTACAAACCGTGTAACCCTGTGGCAACCTATTTTAAAACAAAAAGGGCTTCATTTTTCGGATCATTTATACAATGTACAAATTACCAGTAAGCCAATTGCTGGTGGCATCAACGTTTCTATTGGTGGCGTAGGTGCAGCAAATAAAATTGTGTACAATACATCTGGAAAACTGCCTAGCGTTCAAGATCAATTGTACACAGGTCCAATCACAATTACCGGCGACGCTAATTTACAAGCAGGTGTTGTTGTCAACAATACAATAACGGATGTGGCGTCTGCTTCATTTTCAATTAATAAAGCAACAGGCGCAAATCTTACCCAGTTAACCAACGCGCCTAAAGCGCCCTATAATAAAAGTGGCAATACCGGTTTTATCAATGGTATTGTAGCAAATGATAGTAGGTTTAGTGATGGTGAATGGTTGGCCTGGGAAGGAAAAGATATCGACGCAACACTTTCTTTTGCTGCGCCTACTACTATTTCAAAAATTAGTACTCGTTTTTATAATAGCAGGGGAAGTTGGATTCATTTGCCAACAAGTGTAGAAGTGTTAGGATCAACGGACGGTAAAACATTTACCCGTTTAGGTATACTTCAAAATTTGGATAATAGCAAAGAAGGTGCGGTAACTGTTTCATTTGAAATAAAACCTACTTCCGTTCAATATTTAAAGTTGGTAGCTCATCCTGTAACGATTATTCCTGCTGGGTTTGCGGGTGCAGGCAATCCTTCTTGGTTATTTATGGATGAACTCATTGTAAAATAATAGATGATGGCAAAAGTGATAGATACCCACATGCATAGTTGGGACTTACAAAAAGTAAGGTATAGTTGGCTCGATGGTGATACTTCTATACTGGCTCAAAATTATTATCCTTCAGGTATTGAAGATCAGTTG
>JBEGUD010000079.1:0-13328 GCA_041179065.1 Bacteroidota bacterium
GTTATTTTAGACAAAAGCAACAACACATTACAAGTAAGCTTTACCAATTTGGTTTCCAATAAAGCACTAGACAACGCAATCTTTGTTTTCAACAAAGCAAAGTATCCAAAAGACGTTGAGATTTTAGATTAAGTTACTCTTTATTGCACTAAAAAAGTAACACCTTCAAGGGCAAGATCTGTGTTTGCGAATACTGTGCGGGCCTCCTGTACGTGGGTTTCAATACTTTCATATTTACTGCTAAAATGCCCAATGAGTAAGCGATTTACGCCCGCTTCTTTGGCAATGGTTGCAGCCTGCGTGGTTGTGGCATGAAAACGTTCTGCTGCTTTTTGTGTTTGGTCCTGTAAGTAAGTGGCTTCGTGGTAGAGTAAATTGGCACCCATCGCATGCGCCACCAAACTCATGTCAAAAACAGTATCGGCGGTATATACATATTTTTTATTAGGGCTAGCGGAGTCTGTTACATCTGCATTAGAAATGACCGCACCTGTTTTGGTTGTGTAATCATGCCCTTTTTTTAATTCGTCGTAATAGCTAAAAGGGATTTCTGCTGCAATCGCTTTTTCTTTATTTATTTTTCGCGGTGCTTTGTTTTCAGAAATGGTAAACCCAAAACAAGGTATGCGGTGCTGGGTGGGAAAACAGCTTACTTTAAATTTTTGGGTTTCTACAAGGGTGCCAGCCTCATAAATGGTATGAAAGTGCAGGGGGTAGGGTATGCTCGAATTTGCTACCGCTAGTTGCATTTCAATAATTTCTTTAAGGCCTGGAGGGCTAAATAGGTGTAAATCGGTGGTTCGGCCTAGAAGTCCCATGCTGGTGATAAGTCCAATAAGGCCAAAATAGTGGTCGCCATGGAGGTGGGAAATGAAAATATGGTTGATTTTGCTCCTTTTTACCTTGTAACGGCTCATTTGTATTTGGGTGGCTTCACCACAATCTATCAGAATAGAATGGTCCTGAATGCTTACAATTTGGGCTGTTGGATGCCTATCATATGCCGGAAGGGCCGAATTATTACCTAAAATAGTGACTCCAAACATATATTTATAGGGAAATGGCGTAAAAAGATGCCCAAATTTATCCTTTTTACATTATAATACCTACCTTTGCAGCCGATAAAAAATAGAAGAAAACAATTACGGAGTCTTATTTAAACATTTTGAAATGTCGCATTTAACAAAAGAAAAAACAGCAAGCATTTTTGCTGAGTTTGGTGGAAAAGCCACTAACACGGGTTCAATCGAAGGTCAAGTAGCAATACTTACTGAACGTATTTCCCATATCTCTAAGCATTTACAAGCTAACAAGCAAGATCACTCTTCACAACGTGGTTTGATGATGATGGTTGGTCAACGTAAGCGCTTATTGGCTTATATGCAAAAGCATAACCTACAGGGCTATCGTGCTCTAATTGAAAAACTAGGTTTAAGAAAGTAATATTTCTTTACTAATGATACTGCTATTCCCAACTGCTTATTAATAACGGTTGGGAATAGTTATTTCTATTGGTACCTATTTTTTTAGTTTATTCATTTACCCAATCAACACAATTTTATGTTATCACAACCTATAAGTGTAAGTTTTGATCTTGGCGGAGGACGTCAAGTTTCTATCGAAACTGGCAAGCTTGCGCGTCAAGCAGATGGTTCAATTACCGTTCGTCAAGGTAATTGCGTTTTATTAGCAACCGTTGTTGCCAATAAAGATCCAAAAGAAGGACAAGATTTTTTTCCATTAAGCGTAGACTACCAAGAAAAGTTTGCTTCTGCAGGCCGTATTCCTGGTTCGTTTTTTAAGCGTGAAGCGCGTTTAAATGATTACGAAATATTAACGAGCAGGTTAATTGACCGTGCTTTAAGACCATTATTCCCTGAAGATTATTTGTGCGATGTACAAGTACTTGTAAGTTTAATTTCTAGTGATGCGGAAGTATTACCAGATTCATTGGCTTGTCTAGCTGCTTCTGCTGCACTTGCAGTTTCAGATATTCCTGTTAAAGAAATTATTTCTGAAGTACGTATTGCACGTGTAAACGGCCAGTTTTTGGTAAACCCTACACGTTCGGAACTTGCTCAATCAGATTTAGAATTCATTATTGCGGCTACCGAAAAAAACCTAATGATGGTGGAAGGTGAAGCTAAAGAATGTTCTGAAGCAGATTTAATCAAGGCGTTAGAAATTGCGCATGATGCCATCCGCATTCAAATTAAAGCACAAGCAGAGCTTAGAGCTAAAAAAGGTGTTACCACTGTAAGAGATTACAAGAAGCCACCTCAATCAGAAGAAATTCAAGCTAAAGTAAATGCATTTGCTGCTAAGCGTGTGTATGAAATTTCACGTAAGGGTTCTTCTAAAAATGAGCGTAGCGATGCTTATAGCGCTTTAAAAGATGAGTTAATTGCTAGCCTTGGCGAAGACGTTACCGATTTAGATAAAAAATTAGCTAAAAAATATTACGAAGACCTTAAGTGGGAAGTTGTACGTAACATGATGGTTGATGAGCGTATCCGTTTAGACGGTCGTGCACTTGATCAAGTACGTCCACTTGCTATGGAAGTAGAGCCATTACCAACGCCACACGGTTCTGCTTTATTTACAAGAGGTGAAACACAATCTTTAACCACTGTAACATTTGGTACCAAGCTAGATGAGTTGTTACAAGAGAGTGCTGCAAAATCGGAATACACACCATTTATATTGCATTATAATTTCCCTCCATTTAGTACAGGTGAAGTTAAAATGATGCGTGGTGTTGGACGTAGAGAAGTAGGTCATGGTAACCTTGCTATGCGTTCTTTAAAGCAAATGATGCCTAAAGAGGATTATGCTTACACCGTACGTGTAGTGAGTGATATTTTAGAAAGTAACGGTTCGTCTTCTATGGCAACTGTTTGTGCGGGTTCATTAGCGCTAATGGATGCAGGTGTTCCTGTTCCTAAGCACGTGAGTGGCGTTGCAATGGGTTTAATTTCTAGAGAAGATGGTAAGTATGCGATCTTAACAGATATCTTAGGTGATGAAGATCATTTAGGTGATATGGACTTTAAAGTAACTGGTACACGTGATGGTATTTGCGGTGTGCAAATGGATATTAAAGTAGATGGCTTAAGTATGGATATCATGCGTGAAGCTTTGGCTCAAGCGCGTACAGGTCGTTTACATATTTTAGATGCGATGTACGAATGTATGCCGGCGCACAGATCAGAAGTGAAGCCACATGCACCACGTATGGTTAAATTAGTAATCGATAAAGAATTTATCGGTGCTGTAATCGGACCAGGTGGTAAAGTAATTCAAGAAATTCAGCGTGAAACTGGTACGACCATCAATATTGAAGAAGTAGGCAACACCGGTCATGTAAGCATTTTCTGTGCTGAAAAAGCAGGTCTAGAAAAAGCATTAGCATGGGTGAAGGGCATTACTGCTGTACCTGAAGTAGGTGATGTATACGAAGGTCCTGTTAAAGGCATTAAAGAATTTGGTGCATTTATCGAATTCATGCCAGGTAAGCAAGGCTTATTACATATCTCTGAAATTAGCTGGTCGCGCCTAGAAACCATGGATGGTATCTTTAATGAAGGTGACATGGTTAAAGTTAAATTGGTAGGCTTAGATCCTAAAACTGGTAAGTTTAAGTTAAGCCACAAAGCTTTGATACCAAGACCAGGAGCTGAATAAGCTATTGGTTTGTACAATAATAGATTCAAAGGCCCGTTTTAAAACGGGCCTTTTTGTTTTATAAGGCATTCATAAATAACAATATAATATGAGTACAACCATTCAGGTTTCTATAGATGTATTAGACGAAGCTGTCAAGGATATCTTGATTGCCGAATTAGCAGCATTGGGCTTTGATGGGTTTGAAGAAACCGAAACAGGCCTTTTTAGCTATATAGAATTGGTTCGTTTTGATAGCGAACTATGTAGTGGGTTGGATGAGCTCGTTAAACGATATGGGGTTACTTATACAAGTGCCACCATTGATAA
This sequence comes from Bacteroidota bacterium, assembly GCA_041179065.1. Classification (GTDB taxonomy): domain Bacteria; phylum Bacteroidota; class Bacteroidia; order Chitinophagales; family Chitinophagaceae; genus Sediminibacterium. The sequence continues at coordinate 3,994 of JBEGUD010000079.1, forward strand.
GCAAAATTGGAACGCCCTTTGGGAATCCAATTTTGAGCCCGTATTAGTGGATGATTTTGTAGGGGTTCGCGCTAATTTTCATCCACCATTTAATGGAGGCGTGGAACATGATATTATTATTACTCCTAAAATGAGTTTTGGTACAGGTCACCACGGAACTACCTATTCGGTGATGCAGCTTATGCGTGGTATTGACTTTGCTAATAAGAGCGTTTTTGACTTTGGAACGGGTACGGGACTACTTGCCATACTTGCTCATAAGCTAGGAGCGGGGGACATTTTGGCGGTAGATAATGACGATTGGTGTATCGAAAATGCTTCAGAAAATATTACAGTTAATAATACACAATCAATTGAAATACAAAAGGTTGACAATGCTAAACTAAATAAAAAGTTTAATATTATAATTGCCAATATCAATAAAAATATCATATTAGATAACTTGGCCTTTTTAGCGGAGGCAACAGTACCAGGCGGTGTTGTTTTGTTAAGTGGCCTTCTTGTTGAAGACGAGCCGGAAATAGAAGCTGCTTGTAAGGCACTAGGCTGGAGACATCAAGAAACGAGGACAAGAAATAACTGGATTGCGCTGCATTACAGTGTTTAACCATAGTGCTTTAAACGTTAGACGTTATTCAACGGTTTATTAATTAATCATTAATTTTAAAAATAATCGTTCTAGAACTAAACTTAAAATGTACAGGGATGAATGAATTTTTACTCATTATTGTAGCTTACCTAATAGGTTCTATTCCAACGTCGGTTTGGGTTAGCAAGCATTTTTTTGGCATAGATATTAGAGAATATGGTAGTGGAAACGCTGGTGCTACCAATACTTTCAGGGTTCTTGGTTCAAAATGGGGCAGTTTTGTGATGCTGGTAGATGTTATTAAAGGGGTGGTGGCAACTTCACTGTATTTCTTACTTCCTCATTATTTAACCAACGAATTACACCGTACTAACTTTATGCTAGGTTTAGGTATGGCCTCCATTCTTGGTCATATATTTCCAATTTGGGCCAATTTTAAAGGGGGAAAAGGGGTTGCTACGCTTTTAGGTATGGCTGTTGCTATTCAACCAATTGTTGCAGCTTGTTGCATTGGTGTATTTTTAATTGTACTTTTTTTAACCAGATTTGTATCCTTAAGTTCTATGCTTGCCGGGATCGCATTCATGGTTTTTATATTATTTATTTTCAACGAACAGGAAACACTGTACCGAATTTTTGCGGTACTAGTGGCGCTGATGGTGGTATTAACCCACCAGAAAAACATTGGTAGGATACTAAATGGCACCGAAAGTAAGGTTCCCATTTTACGTCACCGAGACCGCCGAAAGCAAAGAAAATCAGGCGATAAGGCCTAGTATTTGAAAGTTTTTGTTGAACTATTTGCTTTTTAAAACGCTTCACTGCGTAAAATACCCTATATTTTTTGTACCTTTGCACTCTTTTTAGTTAATCCCTAATTTTTTAGGTATGTCCAATCAGCCGCTGTTAGAAAAGCTTCAATTAAAAGACGAAAAGAATATCCTGATTCAAGGCCTTCCTTCTTCTGTAGAAAAGCAATTTGTAAAAGTTAACTTCGCTAAAAACGTTACACCATTAATCAGATCTAAGAAATTAGATTTTGCCTTGGTATTTGCACTTAGCCAACAGCAGCTAAACAATATCTTAAAAGAGGTATTTCCGGCTATTACTCCAGAAACCAAATTATGGATCGCTTACCCTAAAACCACGAGTAAAATTGTGAGTGACCTCAATAGAGAGTCTAGTTGGGAAGTGCTTACTAAAGCCGATTACGAATCGGTGCGTCAGGTTACACTTGACCATGTATGGAGTGCCATTCGTTTCCAAAAAACAGATCAAATTCCTAATAAAGACCGTACTTTTTCTGACGTTAAAAGCTTAGAGCTTAAAAGCGGTTCTGGTTTTGAAAAGCGCCTCATTGCTTTACCCGTAGATTTGGAAAGAATTTTTACCAACCACGAAGAAGCCAAAGAGTTTTTTACTTCTTTGTCTATTAGCAACCAAAAAGAGTACCTCAGTTGGATTCAGGGTGCTAAAAAAGCAGAAACAAGACAAATTCGTTTAGAAACTGCCGTGGAAAAGCTAATGGCTGGTAAAAGAAACCCCACCGAAAAATAATTTCACCTAAGTTTAAGCTGCAGCGGCAGCAGCCAATTCTTTAATGGCAGCAACAAGCTGGTCCAACTCTTTAGTTGTTGTAAATACATTGGGGGTAATTCTACATCCCACCACATTACCCGTGTCAATACCTACCGTGTAAATCTTGTATTTTTCAAAAAGGGTTTTTGCAAGCGTAGCAGGAGGCATACCCTTGATGCCCACATTGGCAATGGCGCAAATTCTCGTATCCTGTTTTGGGGTATTGTACACAACGCCTGGGATATCCATAATTTGCAGGGTCCAATACTGTTGTAAAAATTTGAGACGTGCCTGTTTGCGCGCGGGTCCAATAAGTTTGTAATGTTCTATTGAATCTTCGATGGTTAAATCGGTGGCAACAGGGTGGGTGCCTGTGTGGTTAAATTTAGCAATGCCAACTTCTTCAGATTTTGAAGGTCCAATTAATGGCCATACGCCATCCTGATTTTCTTTACTTATATATAATATACCAGCGCCGAGTGGGCTCGATAGCCATTTGTGTAAACTAGCGCCATAAAAATCACAATGTAGTTCTGGAATGTTATATACTAGTTGCGCAAAAGCGTGCGCGCCATCAACAAGTACTTTAACACCATGCGCATGGGCCATGTCACAAATTTTGCGGATAGGCATTACCTGCCCCGAAATATTTATCACATGCGATACAAGCAGCAGTTTAGTTTTTGGTGTAATTGCATTTTTATAAAGTGCCACAATTTCTTCGTCGGAAGATGGATTGAGTGGCACCGAAACAATTTTGTTAACCACGCCGTGTCTAGTAGCAACTTCTCTAAACATATCTAGCATGGCGCCATAATCTTGAACGGCCATGACTGCTTCGTCACCAGCCTGCCATTTAAAGCCCGCAATAATGGTATCTAATGATTCGGTGGTATTACGTGTAATTACAATTTCGGAAGGGTCGCAACCTGCAAGGGTGGCAAGTTTTGCAGCTACTCTTTTTTTATTTTGAAATTGCACAGTGCGCATATAATATGCACCTAAACTGTTCACGTATTTGATATGTTCAATGTATTTATTGAGTAGTTTTTGCGGCAAAATATTATAGTATCCGCTTTCTAAATTAAGATAGCTTTCTTGTAAAACATAATCGGACCTGAGGGCTGCCCAAAAATCTTCGTCTCCAGCAATTTTTTCCAACGGTAGGTGATTGTGTTTGGCAATATGTGCCTCCGCCGAAAATTTTGTAAACGGCAATGACATGCCGGCTAGTGTGAGTCCTTTTAAAAATGTTCTTTTATGCATTTTATTTTATTTAATCGTCGTCGTCTTCTGTTGATGGTATAATAAATGCAGCACGTCTTGGTGCCGGGAATGGTATGTCATTGCCTTTAATAGCATGCCATAAAATTTTACTAAACTCTAAATCGTTATTGGTATCTTCTTTAGCAAAGTTTAATTTTTCTGATCTTTTTTGCCACTCATTGTAAGCGGTATTTTTTTCTAATAAATTATAAGAAGGTATAATCGCTTTATAATTAAACGGGGTAGGCGTATTTGTAAAGCAGCGCCATAAAGGAGTTGCGCCAGCGTCATATTGTGACATTGGAGGAAGTCCTAAAATAAGCTCCATGGTACGCAGCATACCACTGGTAGAATAAGGGGTATGGTCTACAAAATTTCTTTTAACAAAACCACCAAAAACATAAGCCGGGCTTCTGTGCGCATCCACGTGGTCTGCACCATTTTGTGCATCATCTTCTAATACAAATACCGCCGATTCGTTCCAGATAGGGCTTTTTGCTAAATGCTCTAAAAATAATCCAACGGCTAAATCATTATCTGCCACGTGTGCATATGGGGTTGGTCTTCCAATTTTTGTCCCTTCGGTGTGGTCGTTTCCAAAACGAACCGTATTAAATTTAGGTACTTGACCTTTTGCGAGTAATGAGTCAAAATCTTTTTGCCATCTTTTAAACCTTAAAGTGTCAGTGATATTTAAACCATAGGAAGGAAAGTCTTTGCAAAAATGATCATTTAAAACAGGCACAGTAGGTTTGCCCCCCGAAACAAATTCGCCATATGAGCGGTAGCTGATACCAGCTCTGTAGCAGTTGTTCCAGATAAAACCATTTTTATTGTTCGCAATTTCTCTTTCACCTTCGCCACCATAGGTGCCGCCTCTGCCAGAGTAACTGGTAGGCCATGTTTTTTCGAGATAATCAGTTGCGTAGGCGCCCATACTCCAGTTGTGTCCGTCGGCACTTACTTCGGAATCAACATAAAAATTGTCGAGTAACACAAAATTACTTGCAATGGCATGCTGGTTAGGTGTGATATTTTTTCCAAATAATAACAGGGATGTATCGCCATTGCCACCTGGCATGTCTGCTAAGACTTGATCGTAGGTACGGTTTTCTTTGATAATGTAAAACACATATTTAATAGGAGAAGCTTGTCCAACTTTACTAGGTATTGGGTTGCCTGCTTCGATACTATCGGCTTGTGTTAATTTAGCTGCTGAATAGGGCGTGTTTTTATAAACTGTTTTTGTATACTTTGTTAATTCAATTGCAGTGGGGTTGGTGATAATACTCATGGTGCCTGTAAATAAAGCGCCAATGTACTGCTCGCTGCTACCTGTTTTTGTAATGCCCATGTGGTGTATTACTTCCCCTTTTTTTCTAACAGGAGAAGGACCAAACGGATTTGCTTTTGGTGTAAATCCTTTACCGTTGGCTACCCAAATTTTATTGTTTAAAAAACGCACACTGGTAGGATACCAGCCCGTTGGAATAAATCCCACCGATTTGCTGCTGCCAATTTTTGCAATATCAAAAACAGCTAAACAGTTATTGTCTGCGTTTGCAATAAATAATCGATTATTTTTTTTGTCTAGGGCAAGGCTATTGGTGGTAGAACCACTTGGTGCATTCGGGTATAATGCAGCATCTAAAATTTCTACTACTTTATTTTTTGCAATGTCTATAATTGAAATGCTATTGTCATTGGCATTGCACACAAATAAATGGGTATTGGTGATGAGCATTTCGTTGGGGTTGTCTCCAACGGTAATAGGCGTTGCCCAAGTTTTTGTTTTTAGATCAAATACAAGCACTTGATCAGCACCCCAACAACTAATGTATAAGGTAGATTTATTTGGGCTGAGCTTACAAGTAAAAGCCTCTGCTGCTAAACCATATTTTCCAATTATTTTTTTAGTGTTTAAATCAAAAATATAGAGCTGTTTGTCTTCTCTGGTTACAACAAATAATTGCTGTGTACTTTCGTTGATTTCTATACCTGCTGGTCCAATTTTTTCTGGCCATTTTTTACCAAGTAATAAACTGTCAATAAGAACTAGTTTATTGTTTTGTATGGCGTATTTATTAATACGGTTGTCGTGCCCGGCGCCCACGTATAAAAACTTTTCATCGGCACTAAATTTTAAACCGTACCATGATTTTGCAATGCTTACCGAGTCAATAATTTTTTCTGATTTGGTATCTATGAGTTCGATACTTTGATAGCCCTGTCCGTTATTGGAAACGGCCATGTATTTTCCAGTGCTACTTACTTCTATATTTAATGGAAGATCCCCAAGTGCAAAGGAGGTGCCAGCGGGGTTTAATTTCCATCCATTGGCTAGCTGAATGGTTTGTGCCTGTATTGTTGTTGACGTTACAGCGAAAAGAATAATTGCTAAAACCTGGAGTAACTTTTTCATAAAAAATAATTAGTGCTGAAAAGGTAGGGATTTTGGCTAAAATATATGCTTTGAAGTATATTATTATTATATTACGGTTACTATATGAATCGCATGAAAAAATTACAAATGTTATTGGCTTTCATATTTGCAACTAGTTTGTTGCAACATGTACAAGCACAAACAAAATCAACCCAAACCACACCCAATATCGTACTCATATTTATGGATGATATGGGTTATGGTGATCCAGAAGTGTATGGTGGCATTCCATACCATACCCCCAATATAAATAAGCTTGCGGCTAGTGGTATGCGCTTCACTAATTTTTATGCTGCACAGGCAGTATGTAGTGCTTCTAGGGCAGCACTTTTAACGGGTTGCTATCCAAATAGGGTGGGTATTTCTGGTGCCCTCATGCCATGGTCTACGGTTGCATTAAACCCAAAGGAAGAGACCATTGCAAGTATTGTAAAAACAAAAGGATACGCAACAGGCATGATTGGTAAATGGCATTTGGGTGCTAAAGCCCCTTATTTACCCACCTCTTATGGCTTTGATGAATACCTTGGGCTTCCATATTCTAATGATATGTGGCCTGTTGGGTATGATGGTAAACCTATAACTGATACTGGTTCCAAAAAATCTAAATATCCAACACTTCAATTATTGGATGGATTTAATCCGGTGATGCCCATTAGTAATTTAGAAGATCAATCTAAACTTACAACACTCTACACGGAAAGGGCTGTTAGCTTTATTGGTAAAAATAAAAACAAACCATTTTTTTTATACCTCGCGCATTCTATGCCACACGTGCCTATTGCAGTTTCTAATAAATATAAAAACAAAAGTGGCGCTGGTTTATTTGGTGATTTAATGATGGAAATAGATTGGTCTATTGGAGAAGTGATGAAGGCACTTGACAAAAATGGATTAACAAAAAATACACTCATTATTTTTACGAGTGATAACGGCCCATGGCTCACATTTGGCAACCATGCGGGCAGCACCGGTGGGCTTCGTGAAGGAAAGGGCTCTGCATGGGATGGGGGTGTAAAAGTACCTTGCATCATGAGTTATCCGGGGGTTATTGCGCCAGGTTCTATATGTAATAATTTGGCAGCTACCATGGATGTGCTTCCTACAATTGTAGGACTTACAAAAACTCAATTGCCAACCAACAAAATTGACGGGGTCGATATCTTGTCTCTGCTTACCCAAAAACCAAATGCCAACCCAAGAGATCATTTTGTTTATTATTATGACAACAATAGCCTCAAAGCCGTTAGACAAGGTGTATGGAAATTGGTATTTGCACATCAGTCTCAAACCTATAAAGCCACAGATATGGGCAAAGATGGTTTTCCGGGTAAATACGCTTCTGTGCCTGTGCCAATGGCGCTCTATGATTTATCTACCGATCCCGGTGAAACACTTGATGTAGCTAAGCACAATCCAGCAGTGGTAGCGTCTCTGACGGCCATTGCAAATAGTTACAGAACTGCCTTAGGTGACGATTTAACCAATATGCCAGGTACTCAAAAAAGACCTGCCGCAACCATTCAATAGTGGGTAGATAAATTTGGTGGGTAAATAGCTGATATTCATGACAACAAAATGACAAATCAGGTGTTTAATTGATTTAATTTTGTCACTCATAACGCATTAAAATATATTAATATGGAAAATACAAGCGCAGAAGGAAAATGCCCTTACACAGGTGCAACAGTTGCTAGCGCTACCGCTAAAATGGGTAGTGCAGGAAGTGGTACAAGAAACACAGATTGGTGGCCTAATCAACTTCGATTAAACATTTTACGTCAGCACACAGCAAAGTCTAATCCAATGGATTCTACTTTTAACTATGTTTCTGAATTCAAAACATTAGATCTAAAGGCTGTAAAGCAAGACATTTTTGATTTGATGACCAATTCACAAGAATGGTGGCCTGCCGATTACGGTCATTATGGTCCATTCTTTATTAGAATGGCTTGGCATAGTGCTGGTACATACCGTACAACAGATGGTAGAGGTGGCGGTGGAGCTGGTATGCTTCGTTTTGCACCACTTAATAGCTGGCCTGATAATACCAACCTTGATAAAGCACGTTTACTTTTATGGCCTATTAAAAAGAAGTACGGCAAAAAATTATCATGGGGTGATTTAATGATTTTAACAGGTAACTGTGCACTTGAATCTATGGGCTTCAAAACTTTTGGTTTTGCAGGTGGTAGAGAAGATGTATGGGAGCCACACGAAGACGTGTATTGGGGTTCTGAGCGTGAGTGGTTAGGCGATAAGCGTTACAGTGGAGATAGAGATTTAGAAAATCCATTAGCGGCTGTTCAAATGGGATTGATTTATGTAAATCCAGAAGGTCCTAACGGTAATCCTGATCCAATTGCTTCTGCAAAAGACATTCGTGAAACTTTTGCACGTATGGCAATGAATGATGAAGAAACTGTTGCATTGATTGCGGGTGGTCACACATTTGGTAAAACACATGGTGCTGCTGATCCAGGTAAATATGTAGGTAAAGAGCCTGCTGGTGCAAGTATTGAAGAGCAAGGCACTGGTTGGAAAAATACATTTGGTACTGGTAGTGGTGTTCATACCATCACTTCAGGTTTAGAAGGTGCATGGACAACTACACCTACTAAGTGGAGCAATAACTACTTCGAAAACTTATTTAAGTTTGAGTGGGAGCTCGTAAAGAGTCCTGCTGGTGCACATCAGTGGAAGCCTAAAAATGGCGGTGGTGCTGGTACTGTGCCTGATGCACATGATCCATCTATTTCACATGCGCCAACAATGCTTACTACAGACTTAGCTTTGATTTTGGATCCTGCGTACGCACCAATCTCAAAAAGATTTTATGAAAATCCAGATCAGTTTGCAGATGCGTTTGCTAGAGCTTGGTTTAAATTAACACACCGTGACATGGGGCCTCGTGCTCGTTATGTTGGATCAGAAGTGCCACAGGAAGTTTTAATTTGGCAAGACCCTGTTCCAGCTGTTAACCATACACTTATTGACGCTGCAGATATTGAGCAGTTAAAAGCTACGGTGTTGGCTTCTGGCTTAACCGTTTCTGAATTGGTATCTACTGCTTGGGCTTCTGCTTCAACTTTCCGTGGAACGGATAAAAGAGGTGGCGCTAATGGAGCGAGAATTCGTTTAGCCCCTCAAAAATATTGGGCGGTAAACAATCCTGCACAATTATCTAAAGTATTAGATAAGTTAGTAGCTATTCAACAAGCATTTAATGCATCTGCAACAGGAGGCAAACAAGTTTCTATTGCAGATTTAATTGTACTTGCTGGTGCTGCTGGTGTAGAAAAAGCTGCTAAAGATGGTGGATGCAACGTTACAGTTCCATTTACACCTGGTAGAACCGATGCTACCGAAGAGCAAACAGATGTTGCTTCTTTTGGTGTATTAGAACCAACTGCAGATGGTTTCCGTAACTATATTAAGCCTAAAACGCTTATTTCTTCT
>JBEGUD010000080.1:0-15084 GCA_041179065.1 Bacteroidota bacterium
TAATCGGTCCAATTTTGAGGTTGTTCTATTATGGTTCCTAAGGATTTTTTAATGTCCCAACTATTTGGAAAAGGTCTAATATCTACACCGCCGCAAACGCTACCCGCATTACCAAATAAATCCGAATGTCTTATGCCTAAAAAGAGGCCACCATGCCCACCCATGCTAAGCCCTGTTATAGCGCGGTGATCTTTATTTGCTGATGTTGGAAAATGCGAATCAATATAAGGAAGCAATTCTTTGCTAATAAAAGTTTCATATTTGATAGAATCGTTAATGGGGCTATCATAATACCAACTACCATACCCCCCATCAGGACAAACTAGCATTACCTGGTATTGATCTGCCCTAGATTGTAGCTGTGGCGCATCTTTTAGCCAACTCCCATAATTACCACTATACCCGTGTAACAAATAAACAACTGGAAATTTAACCCCAGTTTGCTTTGCAGCATTATCAGGAATTACAACAGCAACTTTGATATTTTTTTGCATGGCATTACTATACACTACAATTGTATCAACACGGGCAGCATTTGTAACGAAAGCTATACTTATAAAAACAAAAATGGATACTATATTTTTCATAACAGTGTTTAATAAATAAAGCCACTTGAAGATAAATCAAGTGGCTTTAATTATTGGTAATCTTTTCTCTTATTTTTTCTTTTCTTGAGCGGCTTGCATTGGATTTAATCCAAATGACTGACCTCTACCAAGAGAACGTTGCTTGAATAAAGTAAACTTACTTGGCTCTGCACTTACATTACCCCAGAAATTATTGGTTTCATTGATATCTGCAGTTTCACGCATTGGATCTAATTTAATGCTCGCTACTTCTTTACGTGTCATAAATACGCGAGAAACTTTGTTTTCATTTTTACGCCAAATTTGAGCACCAATACGCTCTGTTTCTTTAGTACCATCTTTGTAGGTAAATTCTACAATGATTGGCATTACTAGACCACCTTTATTTGCAAAAGTAATTTCGTATAAATGCACATTGCTGTAGCTTGCTTTTTCTTCGTTAGAAAGGGCTTCCGGTGTACCAAAAGAAGGCATACTATTTTTAGTAACAGAATCATAAGGCTCAATACCTCTTGCATAACGCCAGTAGAAATCTCTTAATGAAGTATCTGCATCGGTTGCAAAAATGATTGACTTATCTTCTCTGTTTCTAATTTTGGAAATGTCTTCAAATCTATTAAGTGTTGGTTTATCAATTGACATTTTCATGCCACCTGCTCTACCGCCCATGCCACCACCACGTGGTTGCGCAGCCGCATCATACACCGCATGCGCTACTGAATCAATGGCAATATCACAAGCTTCAATGCTGTAAAACCAACCTCTCCAAAACCAATCTAAATCTACAGCACTAGCATCTTCCATGGTTCTAAATAAATCGGCAGGCGTTGGATGTTTGAATGCCCAACGTCTAGCATATTCTCTGAATGAGAAATCAAACAATTCTCTACCCATAATAGTTTCACGTAAAATATTTAAACCTGTACCAGGCTTAGAATATGCATTAGGGCCAAATTGAATAATGTTTTCACTGTTGGTCATGATCGGCTCTAACTGATCTTTAGGGGCTTTCATATAATCAACAATACCAAAAGCTGGTCCTCTACGAGAAGGGTATTTGTTGTCAAATAATTCTTCTGTTAAATATTCAACAAAGGTATTTAAACCTTCATCCATCCAAGACCACTGACGCTCATCAGAGTTCACAATCATTGGGAAGAAGTTATGACCTACTTCATGAATAATAACACCAATCATACCAAGCTTTGTAGCTTCACTGTAGGTACCATCTTTATTAGTACGGCCATTGTTAAAACAAATCATTGGATATTCCATACCATTAGAAGCCTCAATACTTTGTGCTACAGGGTATGGATAAGGGATTGAAAATTTAGAATAAGAACGAATGGTATGTGCTACTACTTTAGTAGAATATCTTCTCCATAAATTGTATGCTTCTTTAGGATAGCCACTCATACACATTACCTTCTTCCCTTCTACATAAGTTGGCATGGCGTCAAAAACAAACTTACGGCTCGCTGTCCATGCAAAGTCACGCACATTATCTGCTTTAAATACCCAAGTTTTTTTAGCAGTGCTTTTTTGCTTTTCAGCATTTTTAGCTTCTTCAAGTGTAACTACTTCAACTACATCTTTTGCAGTTTGCGCCGTTTTCCAACGAGCCAACTGTGCAGGTGTTAAAACCTGCGCATAGTTTTGACACTCACCAGTACCCATAATTACATGGTCGGCAGGTGCAGTGATAGATACATTGTAATTACCAAAGGTTAAAGCAAACTCACCTCTACCCGTAAACTGGTGATTTTGCCAACCCTGAAAATCAGAGTACACGCAAAGTCTTGGAAACCACTGTGCCATGGTAAACACACTGTTACCATCTTCAGGGAATAATTCGTAACCGCCTCTACCTCTAAATACCAAACGATCAGAAATTTTGTAAGACCAAGTGATATTAAAAACAAATTTTTGACCTGGTAATAATGTTGTTGGTAAATCAACACGCATCATTGTTTGGTTGATGGTGTATTTTAAAGCCTTACCTGTAGCATCTCTAATTTTAGAAATAATATGACCATAACCATTGTCTTTTTTTGCATCCTCTAACGCTTTAATAGATTCTTGAGAAACCTGACGCAAAGAACTTCCGTCCTGAAAATCAGCTTTATTTACGGTGCTATGCTCATTTTCGTCGAGCTGTAACCACAAATAAGTTAACGCATCTGGAGAGTTGTTAAAATACGTAATGGTTTCACTTCCCTTTAATAAAAGGTTGGCTTCATCAAGCTCACACTTGATGTTGTAGTCGGCACGTTGTTGCCAATATTTAGGCCCAGGTGCACCACTCGCTGTACGATACTCGTTGGGCGTAGATAAAATAGTTCCTAACTGCTCAAACTTATTTCCGTGGTTTGAAGTTGGGTTGTTTTGAATGTTTTGCGCAATTGACACAGTACTTACTGCAACAAACATTAAAAATGCAAAAAATTGCTTCATAGCATAATGGATTAAAGATGAAAATACCGCTCAATGGCCATTTGAAGAGAAAGTGTAAGAATGCCACCACTGACAATCAAAATAATATCTCTTCGGGGGGCCTTTAAAAGCGTTACGAATATAAATGAAATAACTAAAATAGCCATGACAATGAGAATTTGGCCTATTTCAAGCCCTAGATTAAATGCCAGTAAGGCTGGAGCAATATTTTGCTGCATACCTAGGAGGCTTTTTAGGTAAAAACTAAATCCTAACCCGTGAATAAGCCCAAAAAATAGGGCAAAAAAGTAAATCACCGGAAATTTGTTATTAAAACTAAACTTCTTAACAAACATATTACTAATTGATGTAATAAGTATAGTCACTGGAATTAAAAACTCAATCCAATTAGTAGCAAAATCGAGGTAATTAAAAACACTTAAAACAAGGGTAACCGAATGACCAATGGTGAATGCGGTTATTAAAACCAACCACTTTTTCCAATCAGATAGTTGATACCGGATACATAAAGCAGCAACAAATAAAATATGATCCATGCCAGACAAATTGGCGATATGATTGAATCCTATTTGTGTATACATCCAAAACTCATGCATAAAAATCAATTTTTAGTTAGACATTTGTTGTCTAGATCAGGACACTATGGTAAATATACTAATTCATTGGACGCTAACCAGCCTTCTGGCAATTTTGCACCCATTTTTTGTATCTGTTATTGATATTACCCATAATCCAAAAGAGAGAAGTATTGAAATGAGTGTTCGCATTTTTAATGAGGATTTAGAAAAGACACTTCAAAAATATACCAGTACCAAAATAGATATTTTACAACCCACCAATAGGAATTTTGTAAATGAAGAAATTCAAAAATACATGTCAAGGCATTTGACCGTTTTGGTAAATGGAACGCCCATTAAATACACCATCATTGGTTTTGAACAGCAAAAAGAAAGTACCTGGTGTTATTTTGAAGCACAAAATATTAATAGCGCCAACACTGTTGGAATAGACTGCGATATTTTATACGATTTAGAAAACACGCAAGTCAATATTATACATGTGAAAAGTAAAGGCATAGAAAAAACCTATAAGCTAGACTACCCGAGTAGAACCGCGCAATTTACTTTCTAATTAATCCTCTTCGCTAAGCGTTACAAGAATTTTATCGATTCGGTGCTGATCCATATCTACAATCTCAAACGTAAATATTTTCCAGACAAGCATTTCTCCTGTAGTTGGTATTTTCTCCAATGAATGAATGATAAAACCTGCCAATGTATCAAACTCCTGATCACCTTGCAGCATAAACTCTGTTTTATCAAAATAACTTAAGAAATCGTAAAACGGAAGTTGGGCATCAATTAAATAAGTACCATCGGCCCTTTTTAAAATTTCATAATCATGGTCTTCTTCTTGTGGTATATCCCCTACAATGGCTTCCAGTATATCATTTAGTGTAATCAAGCCTTCTATAGACCCATATTCATTGACAATAAAACAGTGATGGATTTTTGATTGCTTGAAACTCTCTAACACTTGATAGGCCGAGTTGTTTTCCGGAACATATTTTGCTTCTTTTGCAATATCTCGTACCAGTTGTTCACCATCAGCAACAAATAAATCTTTGAGTGATACCACCCCTTTAATTTGATCAATACTACCCTCACATACAGGATACATCGAATGCAAACTTTGTGGCATATTGGCCCTTACTTGAGCAACCGTTTTGGTTGACTCTAACCATAAAATATCACTCCGATGCGTCATCAGTGATGTGATATTTCTATCACTTAAATGAAATACCCTTTCAATAATTTCTTGCTCCGCTTCCTCAATCGTTCCTTGCTCGGTACCTTCACTAATAATGGCTTTAATTTCTTCTTCTGTTACCTGATTGTCATTGGGCTTCATACGCAAAATGCGCATGATCAAATGAGAAGAAGCACTTAGTAACCATATAAATGGATACATGATCAATGTAACCGATTGCATCACTACAGATACCGATTTTGCAATACCTTCTGGATTGCTTAATCCAATTCGCTTGGGTACCAGTTCACCTAGTACCAAAGAAACATAGGTTAAGAGTATTACAATGATGAGTGTTGCAATTGTTTGAGCATAAGGGGCAATGATTGCAAACTCAGTGAGCCAATTTTGAAGCGGTTCTTTAAATGTGCCTCCCGAATATATACCGGTTAATACGCACACAAGTGTAATACCAATTTGTATGGTAGATAAAAATGTGTCGGGGTGATTGGCTAATTTAAGTGCACGTTTTGCATCTAAATCTCCTTTGTCTGCCTGAGCCTCTAACCTTGCCTTTCGCGCAGAAACAAGTGCAATTTCGGCCATAGAAAAGAAACCATTAATAAGTATCAGCCCTAGAATTATAAAAATCTCTGTCATTGATGTAGTATCGTTTGATGTAAGTCTACTTTGCCAAAGTTACGATAATATATGGGGTTACTTCCTTATCCCTTGTTTCCGGATTTAAAAATGGCAATGTAAGCATACTCACCCCAAAATAAGCGTTTTTGTGCAGAATGGTAGATCCTGGAAATTGTTGCTGAAGTTTGGGAAAGCTGGACGCTTTAGTAATGAGCATTTGCTGCGGCTTTAACAGGCTGCTATCAAATATCCTTTCAAATGAATGGTTACCATAAAAATGCAGGGCCCTACTTTCATCTATTTGGTATAAGTAAATATTATTTTTAGCAAGCTTGTGCTGGTTGATATATGCTGCCGCAGAAACACCAAGTTCATACTTTAAAAGCCTTGGATAAAAAGAAGTATTTAATATAAAATTAACGCCCAAGATAGTATATAGAGCTAGTGAAATAAACTTTACCGTTTGCCCTTTATAAAAAAGCAACAAGTACAAGAAATAGACACTACCCATGATGGTAAGTATTTTAACATACACTGGCATGTCAGTAAATACAAACAGTACAATCATAATTGCAGCAGCCCACAACAAAGTAAATATGAATCCATGAAAATAGTAGAGTACTTTTTTTAGTTTGAAAAAAACTTCCGAAAAATACAATGCATATAACCCTTTTGCTGTCACTATTGCAGCGAGCGGTAATACTACAAAAATATAATGTGGAAGCTGCGCCTGACTTCTTGCAAGCATACAATAGGTAGCAATAAATCCACCCGCAGCAATAAACTCCTGATGGCTTAGTAGTTTAAACTTAGCCTGTACAATGTCTTTGATAGACATCACTAGCGCCACTAAAAATATAAATATCCAAGGCAAAAAACTCCAAAGCATATTTTCTAATAAAAATGTAAAATGATTCATTTCATTGAATACATTTTCACCAGTATACCTTCCAAAACTTTGGGTCCAGTAATAAAAACGAAGTCCAGACTGTATGGGCACACCATGAATAATTTTTCCTGGATGCAAATCAAACTGATTGTAAAGCCCTATACTCATAGGGACAAGTAGTACCCCTACTATCAAAACACCTAAAATATATTCCCACCTAAAAAACTGCTTCCAATTGCGCTGCAATAAAAAGTGTATCGCAAAACTTACACCCGGAACAACAATGGCAATAGGCCCTTTGGTTAACATGCCAAGTCCAATACCAATAAAAGCCAACACAAAATGCTTCCATGCATTACCCTGATACCACGCCGCTAATTGCCAAATACTAAACATCACAAATCCCATGAGCATGGTATCACACCTAACGTCGTGTGCCATTAAAATAAAGGCTTGTGACGAAGCAAGTACTAAAACGGATAGCTGCGCCGTTAGCTCATTGTAATATAATAGTGTAAACTTGTACACCGACCATAGCGCCAGACCCAAACACAAAATGGAAGGTAAACGGTAGGCCCAGTCATGCACCCCAAATAGCTGGATACTACAGGAAGACAACCAAAATAGCAAAGGTGGTTTATCTAAATAATCTTTACCTAGATCATAGAGTTGTAAATAATTGCCTGTACTAGCCATTTCCCTACTCATAGATGCGTATTGCGCTGCATCGATATCAATTAATGGGATGCCAAGCATGCCAATTACACAAACAAGGCAGGCAGCCAGTAACGAATAAATAAAAAAATTACGAGACATGGCTAACATTTAATGGATCAGATTTTTGATAGGCCCAACAAATAAAATGTCCTATAGCAAATCCAAGCAGCGCACCAAATAGTACATCCAATGGATAATGAACACCAACATAAACCTGAGCATAACAAATAAGTGCCGCCCAAATAAAAATCAGGTATTTCCAACTGCCAAAAAAACGACCAAGGGTTACAAACAAAAAAGTAGCTACACCAAAATGATTGGTGGCATGTGATGATGTAAAACTAAAGCCTCCCGAACAATGATCAAGGAGTAATCTTACTTGATTTGAAAACAAAGGATCTGCACAGGGCCTTGGACGTTGCACCCAATTTTTTATAATGCTACTGCTAAATTGATCCGTTAGTAAAACCGTGATGAATGCAAACAATAACCACACCCACCCGTTTTTGCCAAAATTAACAAACACAAAAACAATTAAAAATAAATAGAAAGGAATCCAAAAAGTAGATTCTCTAAAAAAAGGCATAAGTGTATCAAGGATTGGATGCGTAGCAACCCGATTGATGTATACAAACAAATTTTGATCAATTGATTGTAAGGATTCAAATAAAGAAGACATAAACAACTACTTAATAATTAAAGATACTAAGAAACTGAATGCTTTTGAGCTACCAAAATGAGTCTATCAGAGTGCTCGGGCACATAATTGTTAAGCTGATAGTCGCCAAAAGTTGCGCTAATTTGAAATCCAGCCTTTTGCATAAATACGGTAAAATCTTGAAGATTATATTTTCTAACACGTTCTTCAAAAACGCCTAAAACTTCATGAGAAGCTGCATCAACAACCTTGATTTCTTTAAATAAATAGATGTCATCCTGCCATTTTTTGGTGTGAAATTTCAAATGGTCTATTTGGATCATGGAATCATTACCATTCGTATCTTCTATCAATCCAACATTTAAATAATCGATGACTAGGGTACCATTTTCTTTTAGATTAGCTGCCATCGCATTTATGGCTAATTGATGCTCTTCATGGGTATCAAAGTAGCCAAAACTTGTAAAAAAATTAAAGGCGTAATCAAAATGATTGGCTTTAAAAGTTTCCCGCATATCATGACAAAAAAATTGTAAACCATTGGTTTTCATATTTGATGCAGCTTCTATAGATGCAGGTGACAAATCAATACCAGTAACATCAAATCCAGCATCAAATAAAGCCTTGCTATGCCTCCCCTTTCCGCAAGCAATGTCAAGCATAGTTGCATGCGGCAACGGCTTCAAATAAGCAAGTAAATTATCAATAAACTGCAAAGCCTCCGTATCATCACGGTGTTGATACAATGTGTGATAATAGCTAGAATTAAACCAATCTGAAAACCAACCCTTTTTGCGCATATAAATGTTTAAAACTCATGCGAAATTAGGGTAAGCAAAGCAACAAATTTGATTTATGTTTGCAGCTTTAATGAATAAGTGATATGGCATTAATTAAGAGCATTTCAGGCATTAGAGGCACTATTGGAGGTGTCCCAGGAGAATCGTTAAGTCCACTAGACATTGTTCGTTTTGCAGCAGCTTATGGTTCATGGCTTTTAGCAAACTCGGATGGGAATAAAAAAGTAGTGATTGGAAGAGACGGAAGAATGAGTGGAGAAATGGTACAATCACTCGTTGTAAACACACTCATAAGTTTAGGTATAGATGTTATTGATCTTGGATTAAGTACAACACCTACCGTAGAAATGGCGGTTGTATTTGAGAAAGCCGCAGGTGGCATTATTTTAACGGCAAGTCACAACCCCAAAGAATGGAACGCCCTTAAATTACTCAATCACAAAGGTGAATTTATTAGTGGTGCCGATGGCGCTACCCTATTAGATATTGTAAAGGCAGACAATTACAATTTTGCAAGTGTAGATCATTTAGGTACTGTTTCTAAAAATGAAACGGCACTAGACGAACATATCAAGGCAATCCTAGCCCACCCACTCGTAAACGTTGCAGCTATAACTGCTAGCAATTTTTTGATCGTTGTAGACGCTATTAATAGCTCAGGCGCATTTGCTGTTCCTCAATTATTAACAGCACTTGGTGTAAGCCAAATAACAGTTATCAACGAAGAAGTTAATGGCAAATTTGCCCACAATCCAGAACCCTTACCAGAAAATTTAAGGGCCTTATGTAGTGAAGTTTTAAAACAAAATGCAAGCATGGGTATTGCAGTAGATCCTGATGTAGATAGGCTTTGCTTTGTTTGCGAAGACGGCACTTTATTTGGAGAAGAATATACCCTTGTAGCTGTTGCAGATTATGTTTTAAAAAATAAAAAAGGAAATACAGTAAGCAATATGTCTTCTACTAGAGCGCTTAGAGATGTTACAGAAAAACATGGTGGTACGTATACGCCAAGCGCCGTAGGGGAAGTGAATGTTGTTACAAAAATGAAAGCCACAAATGCAGTTATTGGAGGTGAAGGAAATGGTGGCATTATTGTGCCTGAATTACATTATGGAAGAGACGCATTAATTGGCATTGCTTTATTTTTATCTCATTTAGCAATAGAGAAAAAAACAGTACAACAGCTTAGAAATACCTATCCCGACTATTTTATGAGTAAAAATAAAATAGAACTTACCCCAGGCATTGATCTAGAAAAAATATTTACGAGCCTCAAAGAAAAATACAAGAACCACTCTATCAACACAGAAGATGGTTTAAAAATTGATTTTGAGCAGGATTGGGTGCACCTAAGATCTAGCAATACAGAGCCGATCATCAGAATTTACGCCGAAAGTAATTCTCAAAACGTAGCTGACAATATTGCTCAAAAACTAATGAAAGACATCCAAGAAGTGGCTGTTTCCATACAATAAATTACAAATTCTTATCTTTGAAAACATGGAAAGGATTTACCTAGACAATGCGGCCACTACCCCATTAGACCCAGCGGTACTTGAGGCCATGATGCCTTATATGACAACCCATTTTGGTAATCCATCTTCTATTTATAGTTATGGTCGTGAAACACGCTTGGCTATCGAAAATGCGCGAAAAAAAGTAGCGGCCTTATTAAATACCCGACCATCCGAAATATTTTTCACCAGCGGCGGAACCGAAAGTAGCAATACCGCTATTCATGCTGCTGTGTATGATTTAGGCTGTACACATATTATCTCTTCTCCTATCGAGCACCATGCAACCAGTCATACCGTTGAGCATTTGAATAAAATTGGAGCCGCATCGTTAAGCTATGTGAAGCTTTTGCCAAATGGACATATAGATATTGCAGACTTAGAACTACTTCTAAAAAATAGTGATAAAAAATGTTTGGTAACACTCATGCACGCCAACAATGAAATTGGCAACATGATTGACTTACATCAAATTGGTAACTTATGCAATACATACAATGCCATTTTTCATAGTGATACGGTACAAACGGTAGGCCACTTCCCGTTCGATTTAAAAAACACCCCTGTTCATTTTATTACAGGTGCGGGGCATAAATTTCACGGACCAAAAGGTGTAGGCATTTTATATATACACGAATCCATTAAAATAAAACCATTCGTACATGGTGGTGCACAGGAACGCAATATGCGTGCTGGTACCGAAAACCTATATGGTATAGTTGGGTTTGCAAAAGCACTAGAATTGGCCACAGATCAATTTGAAAAAGAAAGTAATTATATAAGTGGCCTTAAGCACTATATGATGGCTCAACTTGAAGAACAAATTGGTGGCGTTACTTTTAATGGTGATCCACTGGGATCATCCTTATATACTGTTTTAAGTGTCAATTTTCCGGCCTCTAGCAAAAGTGAAATGCTACTCTTTAATTTAGACATTCATCACATTTGTGCGAGTGGTGGTAGCGCTTGCAGTAGTGGCGCCAATGCTGGTTCTCACGTAATTAGAGCCATCAATAATAACCCAGATATTACAACTGTTCGTTTTTCCTTTAGCAAACACAACACCAAAAATGAAATTGATGTTGTGGTTGCCAGATTAAAGGAAATGATTTAATCTTATTTACTTGCCTCTTTAGACATTACTTTACCAGGGATCTCAACAGATGGGTTGTACATTGTTTGCATTTGACCCAATGCTTGCAAATACGTTTCTGCTGTTTGTTTTTCCTGAACCATATTATCGGCTTTTTGTCCAGATAAAGTATTGTAATATTTAACTTGTTGCTCTAAATCTTTTTTAACGGCTGCACTTACTTTTTGAATGAGTGCCTGATCTCCTGCTAAATAACAAGCTTCTAAAAATAATAGGGAATTTCTATTGTGTAAATTACCCCTGCTGGTTAAGCCATATCCAAAATTGCTTTCATGCATCATTTTGTCTACTTTATTAAGTACCGCTTTTGCTTCTTCTTTTCTATTTTTTGCAGCTAAATCAATAGCAAGTTCTGCGTATGCAGATCTAATACCACCTAAATGTCTTCTGTTTTCTTCATCAAAGTAAACACCTGGCTTATTGGCATTACCAAAAGCAAACTTGTTGGTTAGTTTATCTAGCATCCAATCGGTGTTCACCTTACTATTTTTAACAGGTACTAAACGGTAACTTAAACCATCTCTACGCAAATACTGATCAAAGCCAAGCTCTGCGCCAGCATTGGTAAAATAAATAGGGCGTTTCCAATTGTTAGCCGCAATAATATTTAATACTGCAGATTCATTTTTCATTAACGCATTACGTGGCAATGAAAAATCCAATGAAGACAATACGCTATCAGTAGCATTTACTGTGCCATTTTTGATGGCAGCAGCAGCATCTACAGGAACTGTTACATTTTTAACTGGAAAACTGTAATCATTATCTGGATTGTCTTTACCCACATAATTTTTCATGACGTCGTATAAGTTGTAAAACTTATCGTCAGGCATAGATGCGTTTGGTTTGTACTCGATATAATCACGCTTACTACCTTCAATTTGATCTGCAGACCATATCACATCAATAGCAGGGCTCTCATTTACTTTATATCGAAGTTGATTGATATACCAATCGATACCTAGTAAACTATAGTTAATTACACGTATATCTTTTCTAATACCTTCTACCTCCTGTGCATACCAAAGTGGGTAGGTATCATTGTCACCAAACGTAAATAAAATAGCATTGGGTGCACAACTCTCTAAATAATCTTTGGCTAAATCTCTAGCAATTACTTTGTTGCTTCTATCATGATCATCCCACTCCTCGCTAGCCATTAAAGCAGGAACTGCTAACAAACATACAATTGTTGCAAGTCCTGCAGCAGTTACTTGATTGATCGATTTACTTAATAATTCTTTTACCATGAGTACACCAAGTCCAATCCAAACTGCAAAAGCATAAAAGCTTCCTACATATGCATAATCACGCTCACGTGGCTGGTATCCTGCCTGATTTAAATATAGTACAATGGCGAAACCAGTAAAAAAGAACATCAAAAAGTTAACACCAAAATCTGACTTCTTTTTCTTGTAATGAAAATACATGCCAAGTAATCCCAAAATAAAAGGAAGCGCAAAAAGTTTGTTGTGCGCCTTGTTATTTTTCAAGCTATCTGGCATCGCAGACTGATCACCGTAAAATAATTGATCAATGGGTGCAATACCAGTAATCCAGTTACCATCTCTTACATTGCCGGCAAATAAACCTTGGTTGTCGTTTTGCTTACCTGCAAAGTTCCACATGAAATACCTGAAATACATCCAGTTTAATTGATACCCAAAAAAGTATTTAACATTATCTACCTGATTGGGAGAACGCTCATAAGTGCCGTCTTGTAAACGATTGATGCCTAAAAAATAAGCATAGTAATCGGCATGATTTTGATCATTACTTAAATCCCAAACACGTGGAAATACCATTTTATCTTCTGCGGCAAACACATATTTACGGTCTTCGCCTAGCTCAATATATTTGTCAGTAGACTTTTGATAACGCATACCCGTGTTTTTCACATCGATGGGTCTAGCATTAAATTTTTGACCGTATAAGAGTGGAAAATCACCATACTGTTCACGTCCTAAATAACCTACAAGGCTAATTGGATTATCTACGTTGTACATATCCACCGAAGGATTGGCACTGCTTCGAATCATGGTGGTTACATAGCTACTATATCCGATCAACATAAATGTTAGACACCAGATACCAAGCCTAAGTATCGACCATCCTTTTGATGCAGCTACTTTTAATCCGTACCAAATAAGTGCAGCAACTAAAACAAAGAATGTCGCAAATCCAGTAAAAAATGGCAAGCCAAAATTATTTACAAAAATGCGGTCAAAGGTACCAGCAAATTTTACCGTGTACTGAATAACACCAACTTGTACAATACCAGTAACGGCGCAGGCAATCACAAAAAATATATAAATACCTGCGTATGTTTTTTTATTGCCTTTATTTAAAGATTCGAGGTAATAAAGTAACCCAATGGCAGCAATGGTTCCAAGCAACATAAGTCCACCTAGTGTGCTATCCATTTCAACACCACGCTCTGGATTTACTTCGGCATTGGCTACAACAAGTCCACCTATAAAAGCAAGAACGCCGCCAACACCAATGATGCGAACAAACCACTTGCGAATAACAGCATAATTGAAACTATCCTGCTTTTTGAAGTAATAAACCATCACAATGGCAGGAATGGTTAATAGATTTAAAAGGTGAACCCCAATAGAAAGGCCCATCATGAAAAATATAAAAACAATCCACTTATCGGCATCCGCTTCACTAGCATGATTTTCCCATTTTAAAATGGCCCAAAAAACGATAGCAGTAAAGAAAGAAGACAATGCATATACTTCGCCTTCTACAGCACTATACCAAAATGAATCACTAAATGTATACGCAAGTGCACCAACAACACCAGCACCCATTACACTAATGAGTTGAGCACCCGAAACTGTATCGGTGGTTTTAATGCCCATAATTTTACGCGCAAAATGGGTAATGGTCCAGAACAAAAACAAAATGGTAAAAGCACTAGCAAGTGCACTCATAATATTAACAGCCTTGGCAGCCGTTAATGGATTATCACCAAATAATACTATAAATACACGACCAATAATTACAAATAAAGGAGCTCCCGGTGGATGCGGAATTTGAACCTTAAAACAACTACTCACAAACTCACCACAATCCCATAAACTACCACCAGCCTCTGCCGTTAAGATGTACACGGTAGCAGCAATCAAAAACACAACCCAACCAATCAAATTATTAATTCTAGTAAAAAGCATAATTCTTCGTTTTAAAAGACAGACAAACATAACTTTTTAATCGTAAAATGTAAAGCCAAATGGCTATTATTTCGCATTTTAAGATAGTATTAAGGGGCAAAAATCCTTCATCCTGCTTATCTTTGTGGGCTCATGAGTCAAAATAGAACCGTTGCCTTTCATACACTTGGCTGCAAACTTAACTTTTCAGAAACCTCTACCCTTTCTAGAATGCTAGAACAGGAAGGCTTTGATAAAAAAGAGTTTGATGACCTGGCCGACGTGTACGTTATCAATACCTGTTCTGTTACAGACAATGCAGACAAAGAATGCAGACAAATTGTGCGCCGGATTCAAAAAAGGGCCCCCGAAAGTTTTGTTGTTATTACGGGCTGTTATGCGCAGTTAAAACCCGAACAAATTGCCCAAATACCTGGTGTTGACCTAGTGTTAGGGGCCGCCGAAAAGTTTAACCTAGCTTCCCATATTAGTACCCTTTCTAAAGGGAACCCAACCACCATTTGCAGTTGCGATATTGCAGATGTAACTGGTTTTACTGCGTCTTTCTCTCAAAATGACCGAACCCGCTGCTTTTTAAAAGTACAAGACGGGTGTGATTACAACTGCTCTTTTTGTACCATCCCCATGGCAAGAGGTAAAAGCAGAAGTGATCTATTAGCTAATGTGGTGGAGCAAGCTAAAACAGTGGCAGCTAGCGGCGCTAAAGAAATTGTTTTAACGGGTGTTAATTTAGGAG
>JBEGUD010000081.1:0-13185 GCA_041179065.1 Bacteroidota bacterium
ATCTACATATTGAGGACTTGGTCTAGTAATCGCATCCACATCAGAATTTTGAGAGGTATTTTCGTCTTTTAAAAAAACATCAAAAACATCGCGGGTTACTTCGGTGGCGCTCATCCAAAATGCATCTAATGCAATTTCTTTTTGAGGCGTTTCATCGGTATTAATTTTTGAAACGGTAATTGTTGATCCCATTTTGAATTGTCCAGCCGGAATAGGCACCATTGCAAAACGCAAATTACCTACTGGTAATTTTTGCTCGTACTTTTCGAAATTGACAATGCTTTGTTGGGCATGTGCACCAATAGAAATGGAACAAAATAAAAATGTAATAAAATTCTTAACCACGATTCGTTTTTAGAATTAGTAAGTTATGGATTTTTTAGAATAGGTACAATAATTATTGCGCTAAGTATCTATCAAATTTTCCAAAAATCACTTTATGTATCCTTCCATTTTGTAATGTGGTAATGAGTACTTCAGATTTGTACTTTTTTGCCAATATTTTAACCTGATCAAGTGTTAGTATACTACAAGCGGTTGCCAACCAATCGGCAGTGGTAGCTGTTGGCGCTACAACCGTTACATTACGCTGAAAAGTAACACCATAGCCGGTTCTTGGATCAATAATATGACCATACTTTTTCCCATCATGTAACATGTATTGAAATGCATCACCCGATGTGGCAACTGCCTTATTGGATAAAATAAGTTTACGTTCTAATAATTTTTCCTGCTGTCCGGGAACATTAATGCCAATGGTCCATCCCTTTTTTTGAGGTGGTATACCAAAAGCAACCATATCACCTCCAGCATCTACTAGGGCAGTTGTAATTCCAAATGATTTCAGTAATGCCAACACCTTATCTGCAGCATATCCTTTAGCAATGGCGCCCATATCAAGTTGCATATTGGATTGTAAAAAAGTAATTGTTTGCGCGCCACTATCTAATTGAACTTTATTACATCCTACAAGGTTGCGCGCCTCATTAATTGCTGCATTTGTTGGAAATTGTTGAGATTTTCGGGCGCTTCGCCATAATCTAGAAAGTGGGCCCACCGTGATATCAAAACTACCATCAGCGTCTTTATAGGCCCCCTTTGCAATATAAATTAGCTCAAATAAAATAGGAGACAGTTTAATAGGAACGCCAACGGCTTTATACCTTAATTTAAATAATTCGGAACTGCTATCGTAATCACTACAAATTAAATTGATGGAATCAACAAGCTTAAAACTTTCTTGTGCAGCACTGTCTGCGATTTGTTTTGATTCTGCATAGAGCACAATATTAAAAGGAGAGCCCATTTTTTGAACGCTATATGCATACCTGTTTTTTTGTGCGACTGATATAAATACTTGCACAAAAAGTAACAAAAAGAAAATGAGCTTTTTCAAATAAAATAAGTTTGCGTTCAAAAGATTTGTAATTTAGAAAAACTTTAATCGTGATCGGGAAAATTAAGCGGATTTTATTGTATTTATTTGTTAGTTCATTTTTATATGTACTTATTACAAAATTTGTAGATCCTCCCATTACCATTACGCAACTGACAAACGCCTTTGGACTTGGTTTAAAAAGAGATTATGTAAGTTGGGAAGAACTAGGCTACCAAAGTAAACTAGCTGCTATTGCTAGTGAAGATCAACTTTTTGCAGAACATATTGGTTTTGATTTTGACGCCATCGAAAAAAGCCTAAGACCTAAAAAGAAAAAGAAAAAAAGTAAAATACCGCTTGGAGGTGGTGCAAGCACAATAACGCAACAGGTTGCAAAAAATGTTTTTTTGTGGCAAGGTGGATCTTATGATAAATACATCCGAAAAATTCCTGAAATCTATTTTACTTTTTTGATTGAATTAATTTGGGGTAAAAAAAGAATTTTAGAAGTATACTTAAATGTGATTGAAACAGGACCCGGCTGTTTTGGAATGGAAGCTGCCGCCAGGCACTATTTTAATAAATCAGCAAAATCATTGACAGCTGCACAAGCAGCGATGATTGTAGCCGGTTTTCCAAATCCAAAAAAGTTTACAGCAAGTCCCATGAGTAAGCGTGTGAGCTGGCGCTATCCTCAAATTTTAAGGCAAATGAGTAATATAGATACCGATGAAGACATCTATACTTTACTGCATAAAAAATGATTTATTTCCCTGCTTTAAAAAAACGATAAGAAAAAATAATGGGGGCAACCACCATGGGTATCATTATTACAAAAAAACTAATAAATGCCCACATGCCAGGTAGTACAAAACCAAGTATCATTTGAAGTAAGCCACCATACAACCAAAATTTTCCAGCATAGTTATGTGTGGCATTCCAATTTTCTTCACTACTTAATGTCCAAGGAAGTTTAAACCCTGCAAAATAGTTTTGAGTAAGCTTTGGAAAAAAAGATCCCATTACGGCAAAAAACAGGCCGAGGAGTGGAAGTATCAGTTTATCGATAGGTAGATCGGGTTGTTTAGTTTTAGCTAAAATCACCATGTTTATCCCTGATAAAAATGCTACAGTGATGAGGCCAAATATCTTAAAATAAGCGTCATTGTTGTTTTCATACCTTTTGGGATCAATTTTTTTGATATTGATCATTAATAAATAGGTAAACAAACTAATGATTCCTATAAATACAGGTCCAAAAAAAGCCATGCTTTTAGATCCAAACCCATCGGCCTCTCCTTTTATATTAAAATGGGTTGGAATAGTTGCCGGTAAACTAGCGTAAAATGTTGATAGGTATACAAAAGGTGCTGCCACTAAAAGAGCAACCAAGATGTAATGAGAATAATTCTTATTCATAATTAGCGGGTTAATATATTTGTAATCAACAATTACAAATGATTGTAAAATTAAGAAAAATGAAGATTAAAATCATTTCTATACTAGGGTTATTGTGCTTATTTGTCGTAAGCCTATTTTCGTTTACGCCCACAACCACTAATTCGAGTTTATCTGGAGAAGCCCTTGCCAAACAATATTGTGGTAGTTGTCATATATACACAGCACCCGATTTACTAGATAAAAAAACTTGGAAAGAAAGTGTGCTACCAAATATGGGTTGGCGTTTAGGAATTAGGAGTATTAATGATAGTCCATACGCTTCTATGGAACCAGATGAAGCAGCTATTGTAGAAAAATTAAGGGTCTATCCAAATTCACCCATCATTTCAAAATTGGACTGGCAAAAAATTGTAGACTTTTATATTACTAAAGCGCCGGCAACTGTAATTCCTGCAAAAATCACAACGGTAGTAAAAACATCTACCAGACAGTTTTTTAGTGAGCCTGTTTTTATTGACAACAAACAAGCGCCAAAAACAAGCATGATAAAATTTGATGACGCTAATGCTACACTATATGTAAGTGATGCCATTAATGAATTGTATGCTTTAGATAAAAATTTAAAGCTCAAAGAAACCTGGAATACACCGTCGGCAGTAGTAGACTTATTATTTGAAAAAAATAAAGAACCCAGCGCATTATGTATAGGTAGCATAGCACCTTCAGAAAAAAAAGAAGGCTTGCTCCTATCACTTGATTCTACACAACAGAAAGCGTCTTTTGGTGGATTGGCAAGGCCTGTAAATATTGAAAAAGCAGATATCAATCAAGACGGAAAAGAAGATATTATTATTTGTCAATTTGGAAATCATACCGGTAAAATAAGTTGGTTAGATGGGGGTGATATCCGTAAAGAAAATATTTTAGTGTACCGCCCGGGTGCTAGAAAAGCAGAAATAGTTGATTTAAACAAGGATGGAAAATTAGACATCGTTGTTATGATGGCACAGGCATACGAAGGAATCTATTATTTAGAAAATAAAGGTGGTGGCATTTTTAAAGAAACGCCACTCGTTAAATTTCCGCCCGTGTATGGTGTAAGTTATTTTGAAATGATTGACATCAATAAAGATGGCTTTTTAGATATCGTTATGAGTAATGGCGACAACTGGGATTTATCGAGGGTTAAAAAAAGATTTCATGGCGTTCGCATTTTACTCAATGACAAACTCAATCATTTTAAAGAAAGCTTTTTCTTTCCCATGTATGGCGCTAGTAAAGCTGTTGCCAGAGACTTTGATGGTGATGGGGATTTAGACATTGCTGCCATTTCTTTTTATGACGACCTTGCTAAACCCGAACAAGGATTTATTTATTTTGAAAACACTGGAAATATGCAGTTCGCCGCTTCGACTACACCAGAAGCTGCCAACGGAAAGTGGCTTACCATGGAAGTAGCTGACATAGATAAGGACGGTGACACGGATATCGTACTTGGCTCATTTATTTATACCTTTAGTGAAATGACACAACTCCTTATGAAAGGAATTGAACATTTCCCACAATTATTGGTGTTGCGCAACAATAAAAAATAATTAATATGCTCCGCCTATTATTGATATTTCTTTTTCCACTCATTCAACTATCTCCAACTTGGGAGTCAAATTTTGATGTAGCGAAACTGCGTTCAATAAAAGAAAGCAAAATCATGCTTATCCATTTTGTACATAAAAGTGGAGACGCTAAAAATGTTAAGCTTGAAAAAGAAACATTTGAAACCAGCGAATTTGCAGCATATGCAAATAACCATCTCGTACTATTAAAAATTGATCTAGGTATAGAACAAACGAGTTCCGAAAAACAGTTTTATCACAATTCAATTATTCGTGAACGCTATAACAGTGGAGCTGTTGCACCGTTTACTGTCATTACAGATTCCGATGGGAAAGTGTTAAAAACCTGGAATTATAAAAAGCCTTTAAAGAGTTCTGATATAATATCAGCTATCCAAACAACAATCGAAGCAAACAAACAATAGGCATCATGAAAAAATTTATACAATACATTGGCTTTGGAATTGTAGCAATCCTTATTGCTCTTGTTGTTGCTGTTATTGTTTTGGCGGAACAGGATAAAAAATTAGAAACATTACTACCTATATATGCTAACACAGCATCAAAATTTATACCTGTTTTAGGTATGAATGTACATTACCGAATAGAAGGTAATGCATCAGATTCTGTTCCACTGGTGCTGATACACGGAACATCTGCATCATTACATACCTGGGATAGTTTAACACTCTTATTAAGTAGTAAGAAAAAAATTATTCGTTTTGACTTGCCTGCTTTTGGACTTACCGGCCCCAATCCAGCAAACACATACAACGCAGATGTCTATAATGTTTTTGTTGATTCGGTACTAGAAAAATTAAACGTCAAATCTTGTATTGTAGCCGGAAACTCGCTTGGTGGAAGCATTGCATGGCATTACGCACTTTATAATCCATCGAGGGTACAACAGTTAATATTACTTGACGCAAGTGGATATCCGAAAAAAAATGAAAAAGGTTCGCTTGGTTTTAAAATTGCAAGCATGCCCGTCATAAATAATCTACTCTTATGGGTAACTCCTAAGTTTTTAGTCAAAAAAAGTTTGGAGGGCGTATTTGTAGATAAAAATAAAATCAATGACGAATCCATTAATCGTTACCACGATTTACTATTAAGAGAGGGTAACAGAAAAGCAGCACTTTCTATATTTAAAGCAGGCTTTAAACCAAATCCAGCACCTATAAAAACAATTAGCAAACCAACCCTTATTATTTGGGGCGATCAGGATCAACTCATCAACGTTTCAAATGCTTACTTATTTAATAAAGACATTAAAGGGAGTAAACTAGTTGTATTACAAAATGTAGGACATGCCCCCATGGAAGAAACACCTACAAAAGTAGCTGCGGAAATAGCTGCGTTTTTAAACCTACATTAAACAGGCATTAATCAAGAGGCAATTCGGGATTTTCGAGGGCATTTAAAGCATTTGGTGCATCATTTAAAACCTCTACATCCCTTAATTGACGCTGAATAGCACGGGTACGAACACCTACTACTTCATCGAGTTGTTTAAGTCCATTTTGAATATTGCCCTGCGCCTTTTCGATGAGGCCACCAAATTTTTCAAACTCCGTTTTTACATTGCCCAATACTTTCCAAACTTCTCCGCTTCGTTTTTGAATCGCAAGTGTTTTAAAGCCCATTTGCAAACTATTTAAAATTGCGGCAAGGGTACTTGGACCTGTCACTATAATTTTATAATTACGTTGTAAATCTTCGAGTAAACTTGCTTTTCTTACCACTTCGGCATAAATACCTTCAAAGGGTAAAAATAAGATCGCAAAATCGGTGGTATTAGGTGGATCTAGGTATTTATCAGAAATATCTTTGGCCATTTTTTTTATGGTTTGCTCTAAATTTTTTTGAGCTGCTTCTATTTCTGGTAAATCGGAAGCGTCATATGCATTTTGCAACTGCTCATACACATCTTTTGGGAATTTAGCATCGATCGGAAGCCATACCTGCTTATTATTATCATCACGGCCCGGTAGTTTAATGGCAAACTCTACAATGTCTGCGCTGTTTTGCTTGGTTTTTACATTAGCTGCATACTGTTCAGGTGCTAGTATTTGTTCAAGTAGCATAGCAAGCTGTACTTCGCCAATACCGCCACGCATTTTTACATTACTAAGTACCTTTTTTAATCCACCTACATCACCAGCTAAAGTTTTCATTTCGCCAAGTCCAAGTTGTACGGCTTCTAATTGCTTTCCAACCGCCTCAAAAGACTGACCCAGCCTTTCGTTTAGCGTTTTTTGAAGTTTTTCATCCACCGTTTCCCGCATCTGCTCCAGCTTTTTTTCGGTTTGTTGTACTAGTTTAGACTGGCCCTCTGTTAAGTCGGTAAATTTATTTTTAAGCTCCTGTGTTAAATCAATTAAACCCATTCGCAAATCATCTCTGTTAAGTTTATGATTGGCATCTGTTTTTTGAATAAGGCCATCAAGTCCAGACTGTAAGGTATTATTGGTCTCTGTTCGATTAAGGCTAAAATCTGTTTTTATAGAATGCTCTAGTTGTGCAATTTTAGATTGGAGTATGGCCATGTCGTTTTGCAACCCTGCGCCATTATTAGATTTTGATAATAATAAGATGACTAGTAAAAGTGACACACAACTAACCGCTAGCAAAGCGTATAAAACAAATTCATTCATAGCTAAATGTTTAGAATTCAAATATACGCGCAGGGTCCTCCACCTATTGGAGCAGTGAGATATTTAACAAAAAAATGTAAGAGATAGATTTGAAATAGTTGGTGTAAATTGAGGGTATGTCTGCTACGTCTTCTTACCAAATATATCCTATATCAGATCAAGCTGTCACGCTTGATTTTGGAGGGCCTATAAGTTTAGAAACAAACGATAGGGTGTATTTGCTATTGGATGCGCTTATTAAAAATAAATTAGAGGGCGTTACGGATATTATTCCTGCTTATAATTCGGTAACTGTTGTTTACGATTACATGACGGTATATCAGCGTCAATTGAAAAACGAAAATACTATACCCGTTTATGCATTTATAAAAAATTGGATTGAAAATAATGTAAACCAAGATGTCAGTGGTATTAAGCTTTCTAAAAATGAAATTATTATTCCAGTTTGTTATGATAAAAGTGTAGCACCCGATATTGAATATGTAGCAGATCAACATCAAATGAGCACCCAGAAAGTAATAAAACTACATACTGCAAAAACATACCGTGTTTTTATGAATGGTTTTTTACCTGGATTTGCTTATATGGGTATTGTAGATCCAGCTATTCAAACACCAAGACATCAAAATCCAAGACCGCTTGTACATGCCGGAAGCGTTGGTATTGCTGGTGTTCAAACGGGTATTTACCCTTGCAACTCGCCGGGTGGATGGCAAATCATTGGTAAAACACCGCTTGCATTAATAGATGAAAATGAAAACATACTATTAACGCCCGGAAGCTTTGTAAAATTTAATGCGATTTCTCTTTTAGAATTTGAAAAACTAAACAAACAATGAGTATTCAAATTATAAAAGCAGGGATTTTAGATAGCTTACAAGGTTTACCAGGTACAGGTAAACAACACCAAGGATTTAGTCCGGGGGGATCGATGGATACCATTGCCCATTTAATTGCAAACGCACTTGTTGGCAATAAGAGAGATGCGATTGTTTTAGAAATGCATATTCCCGCTGCAGTAATTGTATTTAATAAAGAAACACTATTCACATTTACAGGTGCTGTTACATCAGCTACACTAGATAATGAAACTGTGTATAGTAATCAACCCATCATTGTAAATGCTGGATCAAAAATATCCTTTAACGCACCTGCAAATGGAGCCAGAATTTATCTAGCTGTACAGGGTGGTTTTGAGTATAAAAAAGGAAGGCTTCAAAAAAACGATGTCTTGTTTACGGTACAAAGTTTTAATTATCACTTTGAAGGGGTGGGTCAATTACATGCATTAACAACCGGATGGACTGCAAATACCGTGGAATTTTACCGTTCCAATATCATTCGCTGCATACAAGGACCCAACTTTAATGTGTTATCAAAAAAGGAAATAGAACAGTTTGAAAATAAAAAATTTGAAATTGACCAACAAAGTAATAGAATGGGCTTTCGCTTAAAAAGTGATCCCATTTGCCATACTATAATCCCAGAACTGCTATCCACTGCAGTAACTAGGGGTACTTTACAATTAACGTCAGCCGGGCAACTCATAGTTTTAATGGCCGACCATCAAACTACTGGTGGCTATCCCCGAATTGGGACGGTGATTGGTGCAGATATGGCTTCACTGGCACAAATGCCCATTGGAAGCTCGTTTGGGATAAAATGGATTGACATACAGGAAGCAGAAAGACTTTTATTACAGCAGGAAACAAATTTGCAGCAATTAGAAAATGCCTGTAAATTCAGGCTACAAGAATACTTTTCAGAAAAATAAAATGCTACTAATCAATTGCGACATGGGGGAAGGGCTAGACAATGATGAAGCCCTCATGCCCTATATAGAAGCTGCCAACATTGCATGTGGTTACCATTCAGGAGATACGGATACCATCAAAAAAACAATTACGTTAGCGCAAAAAAATAAAGTACAAATAGGTGCACACTTCTCGTATCTAGACAGGGAAAATTTTGGAAGAAAAGAAATGTATTTATCAAATACAGCGGTGTATGATATGGTGTCTGAACAGCTACTTTTATTTTCAAATATTGCAAAAGAAATGGGGCAGGTTGTAGCGCATGTAAAACCGCACGGGGCTTTATACAATCAAGCTGCTAAAAATATTGAATTAGCTACAACCATTGCCAGTGCTGTATTTGACCAGTTACCAGCTGCTCTTTATTTTGGTTTAAGTGGTAGTGTCATGTTAGATGCAGCAAATAACATTGGGCTTGCTACAGCACATGAAGTTTTTGCAGATAGGGCTTATTTAAAAGATGGTAGTTTGTGTCCGAGAAATATAGATGGCGCTGTATTTACAAATGAAAATTCGGTAAAGGCACAGGTATCTCTTTTGATGGAAGAAAAAAAGGTAAGAACCATGGATGAAGCCGTTATTGATGTAGCAGCAGACACCATTTGTATTCACGCCGATACACCAGATGCCCTTGCATTTGCAAAAATTATTTATAGTCTTGTAAAAAATCAATAGCAGTGAATTCAATAAAAAAACAAAATGCAATTATAGGTGCTGCTTTTTTAATGGCCACATCTGCTATTGGACCTGGATTTTTAACCCAAACCACCGTTTTTACTCAGCTGCTGCTTGCTAGTTTTGGTTTTGTAATTTTATTATCTATACTATTAGACATTGGCGCGCAATTAAATATTTGGAGAATTTTAGTTGTAAGTAGTAAACGCGCACCTATTATCGCCAATGAACTACTGCCCGGTCTTGGGTATTTTATAACGGGGCTCATTGTACTCGGGGGCATCGCTTTTAATATTGGCAATATTGGTGGTTGTGGACTTGGGCTTGAAGTATTAACCGGACTGAATCCAGCAGTGGGTGCTATTATTAGTTGCTTGTTTGCGCTCTTTATTTTTTGGATGAAGGAAGCCGGAGCCCTGCTAGACCGTTTTACCAAATTTCTAGGGCTTGTTATGATGGCGCTCACCTTATTTATAGCACTCAACTCCAACCCACCTGTATATGAAGCTATAACCCATAGTTTTATGCCAACCGTATTTAGTGCAAAAGCCATTGTGACGCTCGTTGGCGGAACGGTAGGAGGTTATATTTGTTTTGCAGGTGGTCACCGTTTATTGGATGCAGGCTTTAGCGGAACCGCTTCATTAAGGGAAACAAATAAAAGCGCCGTTTCGGGAATTATCATTACGGCTATCATGCGCGTTGTATTATTTTTGGCAGCGCTCGGTGTTGTGTCGGGTGGTGCTGTTTTAGATCCTACGAATCCTGCAGCTAGTGTTTTTAAAATTTCGGCCGGTAATATAGGATATACTTTTTTTGGTGTGGTACTTTGGTGTGCAGCAATTACTTCTGTTATTGGAGCAGCCTATACTTCTATTTCTTTTTTACGAAATTTTAGTAGCTGGGTTGATAAGCATCATCAAATAGCCATTAGCATTTTTATCATTATCAGTACACTTGTATTTACGTTTTTAGGCAATCCTGTAAAAATACTTGTTACTGTTGGCGCACTCAATGGACTTATTTTGCCAGTTGCTTTGGCCGTTATTTTAGTAGCCGCTCACCATAAAAAAATAGTAGGAAATTATAAGCAGCCTTTGTGGCTAGATATAGCAGGGTGGCTAGTTGTAGCCGTAATGACTACATTAAGTATACTAACCATTAAAGATTGGATTACAGGATTATTATAAGCCAATTATAACCCAGCACCCGATAATAAAGTTGACGCATTTGCAGATGGATCAACACTTGGCAGTTCTATTTTTTGAATCAACGATTCCGGATTTTCTCTATTATAGGCGCCCTTTACATACAACTTATCGTAGTAGGTAAGTAAAACGCTAAAACTGCTTACAACATCATCCTCAATTAAAAAATTGATAGCCGTTTTTGTTTCTAAACCCCCCAGTCTTTTTTTAATACGCAGTATTGCGGTCATCAATTTATCTTTTTCAAATTTGCCATAACCACTAACAATAAATTGAAGACGCTCAGCAAAAGGAATATCTAAAAAGTAAAGTTTGCTTTTTCGCATTTGCTCAAAAAATGCCGTAGGAATATTGACAAGACCTATACGCCTACTTTCATCTTCTACCCAAACATAATGATGCTGTGCGTGTATCTTAAAGAGTGATTGTGCTAATAAATTTTCAAACTGTTCTTGGGAAGGTTGCTCCGGCTGTCCCAAATTTCCAAAGGCAGAACCCTTATGGTGTGCAAGCCCTTCTAAATCAATAATGGGTTGACCAAGTGCTTGCAGGGCCTGTAAGGTTTCTGTTTTACCAGACCCCGTAAATCCACCCAATACTTTACATTGATACGGAATAGTAAATTGCTCCAGTACCCAGTTACGATAAGCCTTATAACCACCAGCGAGCGTATATACGGTATAGCCGTATAAATCTAAAAGCCATGCTACACCTGCGCTGCGCATGCCCCCGCGCCAACAATGTACAAGCACCACTTTATTGCTTGGGTCAGGGCTAGCAGCAAGTAGGGCCTCTACTTCGCTTACCATCGCAGCCATTTTAACACCAAAGTAATTGAGGCCTAATTTGATGGCAGGTTGTTTGCCTTGTTGTTTGTATGCGGTACCCACTACTTTTCGTTCTTCATCAGAAAACAAGGGTAAAGAATATCCGTTTTTCATGTGGGCATGCGCATACTCCAATGGACTTCGTACATCCAAGATGGGGTACTGTTCCATCATGGACACAAATTCTGTTATGGATATACGTTTTACAGCCATCCTTACAAATATAAAGAAACGCTGCTAGATTGCTTTTTTTCTATTCACTAAATAAACACCCGAAAAAATTAACACTGCCGCTGCTCCTTTAATGATTGTAAAATGTTCTCCAGCAAAAACCATCGCAATAATTGTTGCAAATACTGGTTGGGTGTAAATGTAAGCGCCCGTTACGGATGGACCTAATTCAGATAAACCATATACCGTAAATAAATAGGATAAAAAAGTAACAAGTAGCACCACAAAAGCAAGTGCTAACCACTCTGACGTTCCAAACAAAGACCAATCGGTGGCTACAAAATCAGGTAGGGCTATAGGTAAAATAAAAATACTACCAAATGTAAATACCCAACGTAATACATGAAGTGCATTGTATTTTTCCATCAGGGGTTTTACAAGGACCATATAAAATGCATAGGAAATAGCATTTACAAGTATAAATAAATCTCCAAGCAAACTACTGCTATTACTAGATTGTACGTCTTTTACAAGTACAAGTAAACCAGCGCCACCAATACCAAGTGCTAGTCCAAAAAATTTATTGATACTAAATTTTTCATGGAGCAACCAAATAGCAATAATGGTAATAAATATGGGCGTAGCCAATGAAAGTAGTGAACTATGAATAGCAGAAGTTAATGCTAGTCCTTTCACAAACATAATTTGATTGATGGCCACACCCGTTATACCACATAAAATAAATAGTGGAATATCCTTTTTATCGATAGAAACTTTAGAAGGTTTAAATAACAGTAAAGACCAAAATAATACAAGACTCACCACAACACGAACCACATTTAATGAATAGGGTGCTAAATACTCAGGTGTAATTGTTTTTATAACCGCATAGCCTGCACCAAAAATTAAATTTGCAATTAGTACTGCAATATGTGCCTTTGTTTTTGAATTCATGAAGCAAATATAAAGCAATGCTTGTCTGCTTTTTCATTTAGTGTGGCAAGGTCAAATGTAGACTGATCCATTATTACAGCCATTTGCCGGCTGGCAAGAGAAGTGGCTAAATATTCCTGTTCTGTTTGACCAGGCGTTGGCACCAATATCATTTTTTTATGCAGCGGCAATAGCTCCATCAGTGTAGAATAACCACTACGGCATACCACAAACTCAGATTGTAAAATAATGTCTAATAAATCTTGGCCACTTGCATACCGGAGCTTGGTTAAGGAATTTTTTATTTGATAATGATTGGGCAAATCGGAAGGTCTGCCTTCTATTAATATTGAAGCTGCTTGCAATTGTTGAGCGCCGGATTCAATGATGTCTTGCAACATACTTCTTTGAGGCTCGGGACCAGACAATAAAAAACAGTACTTATATTTTATGGGAAGCGCACCTGTAGATGCATTTTGTAAAACACTAAATTGACTGAGTGGCCCTA
>JBEGUD010000082.1:0-3491 GCA_041179065.1 Bacteroidota bacterium
CAAGCAAGTGCTAGTCTAATTAGGTCTTATGATGTTAGTAATATGCTTAGCTATCCTGGATCTGGAACCACGTTGGCAGATGTGTCTGGCAATGCCGTCGATGGTACACTTGTTAATGGGGTAGGGTATAATAATTCTAATGGAGGTTCGCTTGTTTTTGATGGAAATGATGATTATGTAAGTTTTTCTTCTGGATTCTCTAGCACTGATAATTTGACCTATGAAGCCTGGGTCAATCCTTCTAGCCTGGGTGGTTGGGGTGTGGTATTAAATCATGATAGTTGGAATACTGGATACATACATTTTCAATTTGCTGGGAATCTATTACAGTTTGCATTAAATGGTGAGTCTGATAAATATTCTACTTATTCATTTAACACGAATACTTGGTATCAGGTTGCTGCAGTTTATTCTAAGTCTGCAAAAACAATTTCATTTTATGTTAATGGCTCACTCACTAATACAGAAAATTATAGTAATCCACCTACTATAACGAACACTAATTTAAAAATGGGAGCATGGGATGGAGGTAGATTTTTTTCTGGTAAAATTGGACTTGTAAGAATTTACAATAGCGCTTTAAGTGCATCAGATATTCAAACAAATTTCAACGGATCTAAAACAAGATTTGGATTATAGGTGGTAAATAAAAAATAATGAAAAAATATATTTACATATTCATACTATTAATTTCAAATTTTGTGCAAGCGCAAAGCAAAATATTTTTTGCTCAAAATCATACTAAAATTCCAGCAGCAAATCCTTCTCAATCATATAATGCATTAAATTTTAGTTCATCCTTGCAAAACTATGCAAGCCTTCCAGCTGCAACATACTTTTCGGGAAATTTTACTATTGAATGTTGGGTTTACCCTACGGCACATACTAATTGGAGCAGAATTATTGATTTTGGTAATGGCGCGGGCAGTAACAATGTTTTATTTGCAACATCTTACGGTACTAGTGGTCAGCCAGGTTTTTATGTAGGTGGTTCGCAATTTGCTGCTAATGCACAAATTCCTTTAAATCAGTGGACCCATTTAGCTGCTACACTTTCAGGAAGCACTGCAACTATCTATATTAATGGTGTTGCATCTGGGACATCCAATTTTCCTACACCTGCTAATGTAACTAGAAATTATAATTATATCGGACGTAGTAATTGGGGTTGGGGTGATCCTGCGCCAGATGCTAGTTTTGATGATTTACGAATTTGGAGTGTTGCAAAAACTGGAGCAGAAATTACG
Source organism: Bacteroidota bacterium (assembly GCA_041179065.1). Taxonomy (GTDB): domain Bacteria; phylum Bacteroidota; class Bacteroidia; order Chitinophagales; family Chitinophagaceae; genus Sediminibacterium. The sequence goes on from JBEGUD010000082.1 coordinate 1,248, forward strand.
GCTTCTATGAATAATGAATTAAGCGGCAATGAATCTAATTTAGTAGCTTATTATAAATTTAACGAAGGTGTTTCTTGTGGAAATAATACGGCAATCACAACGCTTGTAAATAGTGCATCAACAGGTGCGCAATTCAATGCTACACTTTCGGGATTTACTTTAAATAATAGTTGCGTTTCTAATTTTGTTACCGGAAAATTAAAGCCAACAAACGATGGGTTAACCAGTGCTACTGCTGGATCAAGTGCGTATCAGATAAAGCAAGATTTTCCTGCTAGTACTGATGGTATTTATTGGATTAAAAATGCAAATATTAATAGCGGTAATGCCTTTCAGATATATGCCGATATGACAACAGATGGTGGTGGATGGACTTTGATACTTAAAAATTCTAGTAACGCAGGATGGAGTAGTTCTAATGCTATTTCACTGAATACTTCACTGCCTTATGCCAGTACTTCAGATGTTATAAGTACCAGTACAACAAATTATTCTATCATTAGCTGGGCCGATCATATAAAGCGAAGTTCAACTGGATTTCAATATATGATAGATGCAACAAACAGAGGAAGTTCAGGTGGTATTTGGACAGCAAATGAAAACTATAGTTTTGTAAAAAACGATAATTCACAAACGAATATTACGCTAAATACTAAATTTGGTAATTGGAATTATGTTGCTGAAAATGGATTAATGCAACGTATGCCATGGTATTTTAGTTCTTCTTGTGGGCCAATTACAGTGGATGACGGTTCTGGTAATTGGTGGGGTACTTTGGTTTCTGTATGCGGATGGAGTCCCACACCTTGGATTTATGATGCTGGCGGTGGGACAGCAAATCCTGATCCACAAATTATTTGGTATTGGGTTAGATAATCATTTATCCCTCATACCCGTCATCATCTAATAAGTCGTTTCCATCTGCAGCAGCAGTGGCTAATTCATCGCAGCGGTTATTGTATTTATTATCTGCGTGGCCTTTTACCCAAACAAATTTGATGGTAAAATCTTTGGCAAGGCTGGCGTAAGTTAGCCAGAGGTCTTTGTTTTTTTTGCCGCCTTTAAAATTGGTTTTGATCCAATTGTCGAGCCATTTTTTTTCTACACTGTTTACAATGTACTGGCTATCGGTATAAATAGTAATGGGAATATTTTTTTTGGTAACCGCCATAAGTGCTTGAATTACACCCATGAGTTCCATGCGGTTGTTGGTGGTGTACTTGTATCCACCCCAAAGCTCTTTTACTTTATCTCCCCAAATAAGTATAGCACCATAGCCTCCATTGCCTGGGTTGCCTCTCGATGAACCGTCTGTATAAATTACAAGGGGGTGTGCTTTTTTCTCCGTCATAGTTGGGCCTAAAAATACGTTCTTTTGTCTTTTTTATTATATTTAAGTATGCTATATGATTATATAATTATTGGAGCAGGCTCTGCGGGCTGTGTTTTGGCAAATCGATTGTCGGAAAATCCAGCCCATAAAGTATTATTAATAGAAGCGGGTGGCCCCGATTCTAAAATGGAAATTAATATACCAGGGGCTTATTCAAAATTAAATCATACAGAAGTTGATTGGGCATTTTGGACGGAACCTTCCGAAGCAATAGACAATAGAAAATTATTTATACCACGCGGAAAAGTATTGGGCGGTTGCAGTGCTACTAACGCTATGGCTTATGTTAGGGGGAATAAAAAAGATTATGATGATTGGGCTGCACTTGGTAATGAGGGTTGGGATTATGCATCGGTGCTTCCATATTTTAAAAAATCAGAGAACAACCAAAATTTTAACGATGAATTTCATGGTAAGGATGGACCTATGTATGTAACACATGCATCCTCATATACACCCGTGGCTGCTGCATTTGTTAAAGCCTGTGCAGAGCAAGGTATACGAAGCAATCCAGCCTATAATGGCGCTGAGCAATTAGGGGCTTGCCTTTTACAGTTTACTATAAAAAATAATCAGCGTCATAGCACAGCTGCTGCATTTTTAAAGCCGATTCTTAAAAGAAAAAATTTAATGGTGTTAACGCACACCTATGTTAAAAGAATTTTGTTAGAGTCTGGTGCTGCGGTAGGGGTAGAGGTGAAAAATAAAAATGGTCAAACGGAAATTTACAATTGTAATAAAGAAGTTATTGTTTCTGCTGGTACAATTCAATCTCCACAAATATTAATGTTATCCGGAATTGGTGATGTTAATGAGTTATCTAAGCACGGCATTATTGCGGTTAAACATTT
>JBEGUD010000083.1:0-2525 GCA_041179065.1 Bacteroidota bacterium
TCATTGGCAATATCATTGGCACTTTCAATGATACCCTTTGCAATCATGGCCTGTATAATTTTTTTGACATCTGGTACACGATCACTGTACTTATCCATCAGTGCATCCATGACAATTTGTAGTTCCTGAATCTTGCTCATGTGCTTAAAATTATCCTTTAAATATAGATCAAGAAATCAAAATTATGAATGGCTATCACTCGTGGAATGAGGTTGCTTTTTTTCATTAGCAAATGCTTTTTTGGTGAGCCCAGTTAATCCATATTTTAATACAATTGGGATTAGTATAGGAATCAATCTGCCAATAGCCGGATCATATAGTGACACTAAAAATGATACCACAAATAAAATAGGCACTACGAGTGTAAAGTAAAAGCCAAGTAATATTCTTTCTTTAGAAATTTCGTGTGTTAATATTTGGTGCTTGGGATTGCTTACGTAAAACCATAGTATCGCATTCATAAGTGCTGTAAGGCAAATATTAGCAACATATATACCATACGGTAAATGTAACTGCGTTTCTGATGCATATTCGCCTAATAAGCCAGAAGTGAATGGCAACAATACCACAGAGAAAAGAAACATCAGGTTTAACCAAATAAGTCTACTCGTGTATTTTTCTACATAGCCAAAAATTCTGTGGTGCACTGACCAATAATATCCAACAATACAAAAGCTTATTAAAAATCCTAATAGTAGCAACCCCATATGGGCCAATCGATCCCATAATAATGCATCAGTGGGATGCTCTACTACAGGCACTTTAAATTCAATAACAAGTAGGGTGATTGCAATTGCAAATACGCCGTCTGTAAAAAACGAAATACGGTCTAACTGAAAGTGATTTTTGTTTGCACTATGTCCTGCCTGCGCCATAACTATTTTATTTTTAATTGTTGTTGTATGTTTTTTAGTGTTTTTTGTTTGCTAGGATTTCTAGATTTTATAGATGTTGGTGTAAAATAAGAATGCCCTTTTAAAAAGTTTTCTTGAAGTTGTAACCACTCTTTTGTAGTAAGCTTTTTTGTTAATTCAATTTCCTGTAACAAATTGCTACTATTGATAGCATAATCATCTCTCCCTAAATAATCCAAATCGGCATCACACAAAATTTGTTCAAAATGGTTTTTTGGAGACTGAGGGATTTTTGTTGCTAAAATCATTCCGGCAATCAAACTGATTTTAGATTTAGGAAATTTCATTTCAGTTAAAATAGAAGTAGCATACTCCACGCCTCTAGCTTCATGCCTATTGGGCTCCCATATATACCCAACGTCATGTAACCAAGCCGCTAGTTTAATATCCTGAATAACCGATTTGTCAACTTTTTCCTTTTTAGCAATTCGTTCGGCCTGTTTAACTACATCTCTAATATGATCAATGGTATGATAGGTATAATGCTTGGGCAAATTTTCTAAAAGAAATTCTTCTATTTTTTTATTAGCAAGTTCATATTGAAATTCTGGTCGATTGTATAAAATTTCTTTGATTTCTATTGGTTTTACCTTACCCTTAACCTTAACTGGATTTAATTTTTTGGATTTAAACGATTTTAAATGCTTCACTTTTTTCCAAACAGCATCAGATACTATAATTTCATCGGAAGCGGCAACCGAACATAACCTGGATGCCAAATTCACAGAATCCCCTATTACAGTAAAGTTCATTTGTTGTTTAGACCCAATATTGCCACTAATTACCTTGCCTCTATTGATCCCAATACCAATTTTAATTGGTTGCTTTAAATTGATGATTCTGTCCTGGTTAAACTGAATCAATTTCTCTTGCATTTCAATGGCTGTGAGTACTGCATTTTCAGTATCCTGCGGGGTCGCATTAGGCGCTCCATAAATAACCATTAATGCGTCACCAATAATTTTGTCGAGGGTACCATTGTATTTAAATATTATTTCAATCATTAAATTGAAATAATCATTTAAGGTTTCAACCACTTCGTTGGGCGCCATGGTTTCCGACATAGATGTAAAGCCCCTTATATCAGAAAATAAAATTGTAGCTTCTTGCTCCTGACCCCCTAAATTTAGCATGTCGTCATTTTCTAACAATTGATCTACAATTTGTTTAGAAACATACTTTTTAAAGGTCGATTTTAATTTATCAATGTTGGACAAGTCTTCCATTGCAACCACCGATCCAATTGGCTCGTTTAAATCATTCATTAAAGGAGAAACCGAAATATTAACGGTCGTTGATTTACCATTACACTCAAGTAAAACCTGGCTTTCGGAAAGTGTAACAGACTCAAGTTCGCACTTCGTAATGAGTTGCGTAACTGTTTCGTTAGACTCAAAAACATATTCGTAGTGATTGCCTAAAACATGCTCCTTTTCGATATTAATAATTGAAGTAGCCGCTCTATTGATATGGTTAATTTCACCCATTAAATTGGTTGTAAAAACACCTGTAACAATAGATTGCATCACATTGTCATTAAATGTTTTAGCCTCTTTAATGTTTTCAATTAATTTAATATTATTATATGCTACACTTGCCTGTGTGGCAATT
>JBEGUD010000084.1:0-13294 GCA_041179065.1 Bacteroidota bacterium
TACGCCCCAACAAAAAGAATCTTGTGGTATACGAACTTTTACTTCGTGACTTTGTGGCCAAGCATGATTTTCAAACACTAAAAGATACATTGCCGTATTTGAAAAAATTAGGCATCAATGCAATAGAGTTAATGCCATTTTCTGAATTTGAAGGCAATAGCAGTTGGGGCTATAATCCCAATTTCTTTTTTGCTACCGATAAATACTATGGTACACCTGAGGCCATCAAATCATTTATTGATGCAGCGCACCAACAAGGTATTGCTGTCATTATGGACATGGTGCTCAACCATGTATTTGGTTCATCGCCACTGGCTAAAATGTATTGGGATGGCACAAATAACAAACCTGCTGCAAACAATCCTTGGTTAAACCCAGATGCCAAACATCCTTTTAATGTGGGTAATGATTTTAACCATGAATCATTAGCAACCAAAGAACTTGTAAACAGGGTAACTAAATATTGGCTTCAAGAATTTCATATTGATGGATACCGTTGGGATTTATCAAAAGGATTTACGCAAGTAAACAATCCAACCAATGTTGGTGCATGGGGTAATTATGACGCTTCCCGTATCAAAATATGGAAAGCGATTTACGATACCATGCAGGCCACAAGTGCTGGCAGCTATTGTATGCTTGAACATTTTGCCGACAATTCGGAAGAAAAAGAATTAGCAGATTACGGTATGTTATTGTGGGGTAATGCCAATCATAGTTTTGCGGAAGCAACCATGGGATATACATCTACCTCAAATTTTGGTACTAGTTTTTCAAATGCTAGAAATTTTGCACAGCAGCATTTGGTTACCTATATGGAAAGTCATGACGAGGAAAGACTTCAATACAAAAACTTGAATTTTGGTAATGGTTCTGGTAGTTATAGCACAAAAAATCCGGCAACGGGTTTAAAAAGAAATGAAATGGCTGCTGCATTTTGGGCACTTACACCAGGTCCTAAATTAATGTGGCAGTTTGGTGAATTGGGTTATGATTTTAGCATCAATACTTGTACCAACTTAACGGTAGATGCCAATAATTGCCGTTTGGCAGAAAAGCCTATTAAATGGGATTATTTACAAGACGCCAATCGTAAAAGCTTGTATGATGCGTATGCTAAATTTTTAAAACTACGCGCAACTCCAGCTTATACAAACGATTTTGGATCTAATAAATACACCGTTAATACGGCAGGCGCTTTAAAGTCTATGCAGCTCAATGGCGACTCTATTAAACTAATGGTTGTTGGAAATTTCGATGTTACCCCACAAACCGCTACCGTGGGTTTTCCAACAGATGGTTTTTGGTATAGTTTGTATTCTAATAAATACCAGTTGGTTTCTGGCGGGTCCACTAGCGTTACATTACAGCCTGGCGAATACTTTGTGTATTCAAACAAAAACCTCAACAATGCAGTGGTTACTGCTACACCAAATATTAGCTTACCCACCTTACATACAACGATTAGTATATCGCCTAATCCGGTATCACAAGCAGCGATTCTAAAGTATCAATTGCCTGAGTCAGGGAAGGTTCAAGTTAAACTTTTGAGTCAGGCCGGTGTTGTAGTGGATGGCCTATTTAATGGATGGCAAAATAAAGGGCAGCAACAACTCATTATCAATAAGAAAGGACTCCCTCCGGGCGTTTATCATATATCTATTCAATCAAATCAAAAACAAAAAACACAAACATTTTTAATCACTAATTAGTATTTATTCAAATTGAAATTGTAATTCTATGAACATTAAAAAAGCACTTGTTGCAATGCTGATGATGCTAACAGTTTTCTGTTTGCCATCAATTGCGCAAGATCGTACGGTTACAGGTAAAGTAACCAATGCAAAAGATGGGTCGCCATTAGCGGCTGCCAGTGTCCTTGTAAAAGGGTCTGGTGTTGGAGCACAAACAAATGCCGATGGGTCATTTAGTTTGAAAGTTCCTGCTAAAGCAACTACACTCGTTGTATCTTCTTTGAATTTTGAAACCAAAGAAGTAACCTTAAGCGGCAACACCGTATCAGTTGCACTTTCACCAGCTGTTGATCAGCTAAGTGATGTAGTGGTAATTGGTTATGGTAGCGTTCGTAAAAAGGACCTAACAGGATCTGTTGTGAATGTGTCTTCTAAAGACTTCAACAAAGGTGTTATTTCAACACCAGAGCAACTTATTCAAGGTAAAGTAGCGGGTGTGCAAATCACAAGTAATAATGGTGCACCTGGTTCAGGAAGTACTATTAGAATTAGAGGTGGTGCATCTTTAAATGCAAGTAACGATCCACTTATTGTTGTGGACGGTATGCCTATCGATGGTGGTGGTATTTCTGGCCAAGCCAATGCGCTTGCCCTAATCAACCCTAACGACATCGAATCTTTTTCAGTTTTAAAAGATGCATCTGCTACTGCCATTTATGGTGCAAGAGCATCTAATGGTGTTATCATCATTACCACTAAGAAAGGTAAGTCTGGTGCTCCAAAGTATGCATTTAGCTCTCAATTGAGTGTTTCAAATGTTACTAAAAAATTAGATGTTTTTTCGGCAGATGAAATTAGAGATATCGTAAAAACAAAAGGCCCTAGTTATACTTCTTTGTTAGGTAATGCATCTACCGATTGGCAGGATGAAATTTATCAAACAGCCATTACTACAGACAATAACATTTCTGTATCTGGTGCTTTAAAGAAATTGCCTTACCGTTTTTCACTCGGTAATTTAATGCAATCAGGTATTTTAAGATCTGATAAATTAAACAGAACAACTGTAGGTGTTAACGTAAGCCCTACACTTTTTGACAATCACCTTACTGTTAACATCAATTATAAATTAGCAGCAAGCAAAACAAACTTTGCAGATCAAGGTGCAATTGGTTCAGCTACTTATTTTGATCCTACTAAACCAGTATACTCTGGTGCGCAGGCATATAATGGATATTGGAACTGGTTAGATGCAACTTCATCTAATGGTCTTCGTGCTTTAGCACCTAAGAATCCACTTGGTATCTTGTTAGATAAAGATGATCAAAGTAATGTTACCCGTCATATTGCAAATGCATTAGTAGACTATAAAGTGCATTTCATCCCTGATTTACACGTTGTTGTAAACACAGGTATGGATGTTGCTGAAGGTAAAGGAACAACAGTTATTAATGAGCAAGCTGCAACTACGTATATGCGTTTTAAAGATGCAGCAGGTAAGTTTCATAGTGGTGTAAACAATCAATACCGTCAAACTAGAAACAATACCTATTTGAATGCGTATTTAAACTATACTAAAGAAATTCCTTACTTATCTACAAGAGTAGAATTCACAGGTGGTTATGAGTTTCAAAATTATTTAACAACCAACTACAATTTTAGCGATCAAACCTTTAATGGTACTGTTGTTAATACCCCTAATTTTGAATTTGACAAACCTGAATACCGTTTAAGTTCTTATTTAGGTAGAATGAACCTTACTGTAAAAGGCAAATATTTATTTACTGCCTCTGTACGTCAAGACGGATCTTCTAAATTTAATCCAGATAACCGTTTTGCGATATTCCCTTCAGGAGCTGTTGCTTGGAAGTTAAAAGAAGAAGGCTTGTTCAAAAATGTGAAGTCTTTATCTGATCTTAAATTACGTGCGAGTTATGGTGTAACTGGTCAACAAGATGGTATTGGTTATTATGACTATATCTCTTATTACAACCTAGGTTCAAACACAGCGCAGTACCAATTTGGTAATACATTCACGCAAATTTCTCGCCCTAATGGTTATTATTTTAACCGTAAGTGGGAGCAAACAGCAACGACTAACTTAGCATTAGATTTTGGTTTTGCTGATAATAGAATTACAGGTACTATCGAAGCCTACAAAAGAGAAACTTCTGATTTGTTAAATGAAGTAAACCAGCCAGCTGGTACTAACTTTAGCAATAAGATTGTTGCAAACGTAGGTACGATGGAAAATAAGGGTATTGAATTTACTTTAAATATTCAACCTATCCGTAACAAAAACACAACTTGGGATATTGCGTTCAACGCAACCTATAACCAAAACAGAATCACTAAATTAACCATCTCTGATGACCCAGCTTATGCAGGTGCTCGTTTTGGTGGCATTAGTGGTGGTACAGGTAACTCTATCTTAATCCACTCTGTAGGATACCAAAGAGGCGCGTTCTTTGTTTACAAGCAAGTATATGATGCCAACGATAAGCCTATCGATGGTTTATACGCAGACTTAAACAGAGATGGTGTAATCAACGAAAGAGATTTATACCAGTATAAAGGTGTAGACCCTCAAATGTTTTTTGGTTTAAGTTCAAGTGTTACGCACAAGAAGTGGAATGCTGGTATCGTAATGCGTGCTAACATTGGTAACTACTTGTACAATAACATCGCTTCAAGTTCTGGTACTTTAAGAAATATCTTAAACCCAATTGGTTATATCAATAACGGTTCTAGAGATTATTTGAAATCAGGATTTAGTGGTAATGGCTCAAACTATTACTTATCTGATTACTATGTACAAAACGCATCTTTCTTACGTATTGACAATATCAACTTAGGTTATAATGTTGGTAAAGTATTTAGCAATAAAGCTTCTTTACGTATCAATGCAACTGTACAAAATGTATTAACTATTACAAAGTATACTGGTTTAGATCCTGAAATGAACGGTGGTATTGATAATAATTTTTATCCTCGTCCAAGAACCATTGTATTGGGTATAAATCTTGATTTCTAATTCAATCAATAGTGCAAAAAAATATAACAATGAAAAATAATCTATACAAACAAATCATAGCCACAGTTGGAGCGATTGTTGTATTGGCATCTTGTAACAAGACCTTAGACTTGTTGCCTACCAATGATGTTACATCAGCAACCGTTTATGCCGACGCAAATGGTTATAAGCAAGCTTTCGCAAAAGTATATGCGAGCTATGCTTTAACAGGTAATGCTGGACCTGCAGGTAACGGAGATATTCAAGGTATCGATGAAGGTACTTCTGATTTCTTACGCCTATGGTGGAAAGCACAAGAATTAAGTACCGATGAAGCTGTTGTTTCTTGGGGAGATCCAGGTATTCAAGATTTCCACAACATGAACTGGTCTGCAAGCAATCCAATGCTTACAGGTCTTTACTACCGTTGTTACTATCAAATCACTTTAGCAAATGACTTCATTCGTCAATCTTCTGATGCAACTGTTGCGTCTAAAGGGATTACGGGTGTTGATGCTGAAGCGATTAAAAAATACAGAGCAGAAGCAAGATTTTTACGTGCTTACCAATATTCAATCTTGATGGATTTGTTTGGTAATATTCCTTTTGTTACGGAAGCAGAAGCGTTAGGTTCTGTAATGCCAAAGCAAAGAACACGTGCTGAAATCTTTTCTTACATCGAAACAGAACTTAAGGCAATTGACGCTGAATTAGTAGATGCGCGTAAAAATGAATATGGTCGTGCAGATAAAGCTGCAGCATGGGCATTACTTGCTCGTTTGTATTTAAATGCGCAAGTGTATACTGGTACTGCTAGAAATACAGATGCTGCTACCTACGCAAAAAGAGTATTAGACGCTGGTTACACATTAATTAGCGACTACACTAAAATCATGCGTGCAGATAACAATGTAAACACTTCTGAATTTATTTTAACCATTAACTATGATGGTTTAAAAACGCAAAACTGGGGTGGTACTACCTTCTTAACACACGCACCAGTTGGTGGTAGCATGGTTGCTGCTCAATTTGGTGTTGATGGTGGATGGGGTGGTTTAAGAACAACGACTGGCTTATCAAGCAAGTTTCCTGACTTAACAGGTACTGCCGATAAGCGTTCACAGTTTTATACCAGTGGTCAATCTGCAGATATTAGTGACTTAACTAAATTTACAGATGGCTATGCGATCACTAAATTTAAAAATATCAATATGAACGGTACGCCAGGTAAAAACTTAACCTGGGTTGATATTGATTTCCCTATTTTCCGTTCTGCAGAAATGAACCTAGTATACGCCGAAGCGGTATTAAGAGGTGGAACTGGTGATGCAGGAGCTGCTTTAAGCTATGTAAACGCTTTAAGAACAAGAGCTGGTGCAAGCACAATTTCTGCTGCTCAATTAAATTTAGATTTCATTTTAGACGAGCGTGCAAGAGAATTATATTGGGAAGGATTTAGAAGATCAGACCTTATCCGTTACAATAGATTTGTAGAATCTTCTTATGTATGGCCTTGGAAAGGTGGTGTTAGAGGTGGAACCAATGTAGATGGATTTAGAAAATTGTATCCAATTCCTTCTGCAGACATTTCATCTAATCCTAATTTAGTTCAAAACGCAGGTTATTAATACTGTCTGAAACATTTAAAATAAATTGTATGAAAAAAATAATTCAATCACTAGTTTACGTGAGCCTTGCGATCGTATTCTTTGCTGCTTGTGAAAAAGACGAGGCAAAAGATACCTACATTAGCGGAACGGCTCCTGTGCTTTCTGCTACTTCAAGAGATAGCATTGCACTAAACTTTTTAACAGAAGAAAATTTAGGTGTAACCTTTAATTGGACCAACCCTAATTACAAATTTGCTTCTGGCGGAAGTTCTCAAAACGTTAATTACACTTTAGAAATTGACACCGCTGGTGCTAATTTTAAAGGTGCCAGAAAAAAGTCTATTTCAATTAGTAAAGACTTATCTGTATCGTATACGCAAAAAGCATTTAATATTGCTATTTCTGATTTGAATGTAAAGCCAGGTAAAGTTGCAAGACTTGAAGTACGTATTATCGCTACTTTAGGAGCTGCGCCAACCGAGTTAATTTCAAATGTGCTAGCATTTAAAGTGTTGCCATATGCGCCACCACCAAAAGTTGCAGTACCAACTGATGGAACATTATGGGTAACCGGTAACGCATTTGCTTCTGGTTGGTCTAATCCACTTGGTGCTCCATTTGTTACTACTCAGCGTTTAGCTAAAGTTTCTGAAACTTTGTATGAAGGTGTTGTTGCTTTTGTAGGCGGCGGAAACTATAAGATGATTCAAGAAAATGGTGTTTGGGGTACTCAATACAAGAAACTAGCCGGCGATGCGTTTTCTGGTACACTAGAAAAGAAAGATGCTGATCCAGGATTTGATGGTCCAGCTGTTGCGGGTAATTATAAAATTTCAGTTGATTTCCAAGCAGGAACCTATACTGTAACCAAACAATAAGAACAACAACTAAAATAGTAAACAATGAAACAAATTTTAAAAACATTGCTTTTCACGGCTACATTTGCAGTTGCACTTTGGTCTTGTGAAAAAGTGGCACCTCTTACCGTGTACGAGCCAGGAAAGAGTGTTGTATTACAAGCTTCTACAACAACGATTGCTACTAAAACAGCAGATTCATTAAGTACTGCGGTGTTGTTCTCTTGGACCAACCCACAATACGCTACCAATGATAACACTGTTAAATACGTATTACAAATTGATTCTGCAGGAAGAAATTTTTCGAAAGCAGCTTCACTAGTATTAAATGGTAGAATGAGTTATGCATTTACTGGTAAAGAACTAAACGCAGTATTACTTGGGTTTGGTTTTAGCTATAATGTAGCTTACAAAATTGATGCACGTATTATTTCTTCTTATGGAAACAACAACGAGCAATTAACATCAAATGTGTTAACGCTAACTGCAACTCCATATGTAATTCCTCCAAAAGTGCAACCGCCAACGTCTAAAAAATTATTTTTAGTGGGTGCTGCAACAATTGGTGGCTGGAATAATCCAGTACCTGTACCTACTCAAGAATTTAAAAGAGTAGACTCAGTTACTTATGAGGGCACTTTTTACTTAAAAGGTGGTCAGCAGTATTTAGCACTTCCAGTTAATGGAGATTGGGGTAACAAATATTCTGTTGCAAATAACTCAGTAACTGATTTAAATTTAGGTGGTGATTTTGGTTTTAATTTCAACGATAACTTCCCTGGTCCATCAAAGACTGGTATGTATAAAATTCGTTTTGATTTCCAACGTGGTAAATTTACCGTTACGCCTGTTCCTTTTGGAATGATGTTTGTTGCTGGTGGCTACCAAGGTTGGTCTCCAGATAAAGCACCTTCACTTGGCTCTATTAAAAATGACGAAGACTTCCACGGTTTTGTAGACTTTGGTACGTCTGGTTCAGAATTTAAATTTACCAGCCAACCAGATTGGAATGGTAATAACTATGGTGGAACAGCTACAACCATTAGCACAAGCGGCGGTAACTTAAGCGTTGCAGCAGGTGGTTATTATTTAGTAAGAGCAAATACTAAAAACAGCACTTGGTCTAATTACTTAGTAACTGGTGTTGGTATTGTAGGTGCATTTACAGGTTGGGGCGGAAGTGCTGACGTAGCACTTACCTACGATAGTGGTAACAAAGTTTGGAAAACAACTTTTACCCTTGGATCTGATTCTGAACTTAAGTTTAGATTCAACAGCTCTTGGGATGTTAACCTAGGTGATAATGGTGGAGATGGTGTACTTGAATTTGGTGGTGATAATCTTGCCATGAAAGCTGGTACATACGACGTAGTACTTAACCTTTCTAATGGTGGATACTATACGTATTCATTTACTAAAAAGTAGTAGTATATATTTTGTAAAAAAGGGCGAACCATCGGTTCGCCCTTTTTTTATGCATGTATATAAAAGCGTTATTTGTGTTTATCTGATAGCTCGCCTGCCGTAACTTTAAATGGGAGTTTGTTTTGCTTGGGAGGAATGGGGCATGTTGCAAAAGGGGTATAAGCGCAGGGTGGATTAAATGCTTTATTAAAATCAATAAAAGTATTGCCATTACTATCTGGTCTTTGCACATACATGTATCTTCCCGTATGGTAGGTATTAATGCCGTTGGTTTCATCACAAAAAATCACAAACAAATCGCCAGGGCCTTCGCTAATAGCGTCAAGTACATAATTTTTTCCTTGGTACTCAAAACTTATTTTACCCGCATAATCTTGTGCAGTGGTTTGTCCTAATACATTGGTAACAAAAAGCCCATTCGGATTAGGTGGCAAAAATTTCGCAGGCAAATTCCATGTTTCATTAATGGCAAATCTTTTGTTTCCTTTAAAGGCTGCAAGTGCTGGATTTTTTAAATCTCTAAAACGTACTCCAATTTTATCTTCACGAATAATAATACTCCACATAAACTGATTAAATACGATGCTCGTATCCCTTTTGCTAGAGGCATCAAAAAGTACAATCTCTTCCGAATAAACTTTTGAGAATTTACTAACCGCTTTGTCAAATTCAAAACTAACCCTGCTTCCAAGCACTTTAAATTTTCCAAGTAATGCTGGCATGTTTTTATGTTTAAACACGAGTGTGTTATTTGCTGCACTTCCAAAACTATTGTCACCTGGCTTTAGCCAGTATAAGCCTGCTAAATTGAGCCATCCATTTTGTTCCGTTAAAGCTTTGACACGCAAACTATCAAAATGCTTAATCGAAGCGGTGTATGCGGCAGAAGTTTGACCCTGTACATTTGCTTGGAAAAGGATAAAATAGAATATAGATATTAAAAAAAATTTCATTCGATTGTTTTGTGTAAAGTTAAGCGGGTATTTGACTTAATTATCATCAAAGCTTCTTAATATTGTTATATAATCATGACTTTATGCGTTTCATTTCTATACAAAAGTTTTCGCTTTTCATTTTTTTGCTAGCCGCTACACCTTGCTTTGCGCAAAAGCAAACAAAAGCACAGTTCATTGGTTCACTAATGACAAAGATGACCCTACAAGAAAAATTGGGTCAACTAAATTTAATTATTCCGGGTGATGGATCTGTTACAGGTACCGTTGTAAGTACCGATGTAGAAGGAAAAATAAAAAGAGGTCTAGTGGGTGGCATGTTTGGTATTGCGGGCCTAGAAAAAATTAAAAAAGTACAGGAGATGGCAGTGCGTGAATCGAGGCTGCATATTCCCATGTTATTTGGTTCCGATATTATTCATGGTTATAAAACTGCTTTTCCCATTCCGCTTGCATTATCTGCTAGTTGGGATTTGCCACTCATTCAAAAATCGGCTCAAATGGCTGCACTAGAAGCCACTGCCGATGGTCTAAACTGGACGTTTTCTCCGATGGTAGATATTGCACGTGATCCACGCTGGGGAAGGGTTGCAGAAGGAGCCGGTGAAGATCCTTTTTTAGGAAGTGCTATTGCAAAAGCCATGGTAATGGGTTATCAGGGTGGTGCAGGTAATGCAAATTTGTCAAGTGGCTATTCACTACTTTCTTGTGTCAAACATTTTGCGCTCTATGGTGCACCAGAAGGAGGTAGAGATTATAACACGGTAGACATGAGCAAGCTCAAAATGTACAATGATTATTTTCCGCCTTATAAAGCTGCAGTAGATGCAGGTGCTGGTTCTATCATGACTTCTTTTAATGATGTAGATGGTGTACCTGCTTCAGGCAATAAATGGTTGCTTACAAATGTTTTAAGAAATCAGTGGGGCTTTAAAGGTTTTGTTGTTTCTGATTATACTTCTGTTACCGAAATGATCAATCATGGCATGGGAGATACAGCTACGGTATCGGCACTATCTCTTAATGCAGGCCTTGATATGGATATGGTGAGTGAAGGTTTTTTAAATACCCTACAAAAATCATTACAAGCAGGTAAAGTGTCAATGGCTGCTATTGATGCAGCTTGTAAAAGAATACTCGAAGCAAAATATGATTTAGGATTATTTGAAGATCCATTTAAATACCTCAAACAAGAAAGAGCTTCGGAGGTTTTAAGTGCAGACAAACGTGCCTTTGCAAAAGAAGCTGCCATGCGGTCTTTTGTACTCTTAAAAAATGACAATCAAGTGTTACCCCTTAAGCAAAGTCAAAAAATTGCACTTATTGGGCCACTTGCCAATGACCGTTCAAATATGCCAGGTACTTGGTCAATTAATGCCGATGCTAAACAGGCTATTTCTATAATGGAAGGGCTTAACAACAGGCCAGGTATTGGGTCAAAAATATTGTATGCAAAAGGTGCTAATATTTCTGATGATCCTGTTTTTGCTGCAAAAATTAATGTGTTTGGTGAAAAAATTTCTATTGATACCAGAAGCCCTCAGGAGCTAATTGCAGAAGCGTTAACGGTAGCTGCAGCATCAGATGTTATTGTTGCTGTAGTAGGTGAAGCAAGTGAAATGAGTGGTGAAGCAGCTAGTAGAACCAGTTTAGATATTCCGGCAAGTCAACAAAAATTAATTGAAGCCTTATCTAAAACCGGCAAGCCGCTTGTGCTCGTACTCATGAATGGTAGACCACTAACCATTGCCAATGAATTAAAATCTGCAACGGCCGTGCTAGATGTTTGGCATGCTGGTACCGAAGCAGGTAACGCGGTAGCTGCTGTATTATATGGCGATTATAATCCGGCGGGTAAATTAACCATGAGTTTTCCGCGCAATGTGGGTCAAATACCTATTTACTACAGTGTTCGTAATACTGGTAGACCCAATGGTGGCGATGTTTTTGGAAAATATAGATCCAATTATTTAGACGTAGAAAATTCGCCGCTATTGCCTTTTGGTTATGGTTTAAGCTATACCACGTTTAGTTATGGAAAACCTGTTTTGTCTGCTCCTACACTTACTGCAGCTAAAGCAATTACAGCGTCTATAACCCTTACCAATACCGGCAATTATGATGGTGAAGAAGTGGTGCAGTTGTATATTAAAGATGATGTGGCAAGTATTACAAGACCCTTAAAAGAATTAAAAGGTTTCCAAAAAGTATTTTTGAAAAAAGGAGAAACAAAAACAGTAACTTTCACTATCGATGAAAACCTACTTCGTTTTTACAATGCAGATCTAAAGCATATAACTGAGAAAGGAAGTTTCCAATTGTATATTGGATCTAATGCAGCTGTTGAAAATGGAGTTTCGTTTCAATTAAAATAATTTCAAACTTTTTATATGACCAACCGTCGTCAATTTGTACAAAAATCTTCTTTACTAGGTATGGGATTTTTACTCCAAAAAGCGGCAGGCTTTGCAATGCCTCCACTTACACAAAATTATACGAGTAATAGACCTGCTGTAGCTGACAGGAACTTTAAAAGCGCAGCTGTAGAAGCGGTGATTGAGCAAGTTAAAAAAGACCTGCCTAATAAAGAGCTTGGTTGGTTGTTTGAAAACTGCTTTCCTAATACACTTGATACCACCGTCGATTTTGAAATGGTGAATGGTAAGCCAGACACCTATGTGATTACCGGTGATATTGATGCCATGTGGCTTCGAGATAGTACGGCGCAGGTTTGGCCTTATTTACCGCTCACAAAATCGGATAAGCCACTGCAAACACTCATTGCCGGTGTTATCAATAGACAAACAAAATGTATTTTACTGGATCCATACGCCAATGCATTTTATAAAGACGTCAATAAAGTAAGTGAGTGGAAAGATGATCTCACTAAAATGAAGCCTGGTATTCACGAACGCAAATGGGAAATTGATAGTTTATGTTATCCAGTAAGACTCGCGCATGGTTATTATAAACAAACAGGCGACACTTCTGTTTTTGATAGCGATTGGAAAGCTGCACAAAAATTAATTCTAGATACATTTACCGAGCAACAGCGCTTTAATGGTAATGGACCTTATACTTTTCAGCGAACCACCGCTTGGGCCACTGATGGTGTGCCATTAAGTGGTTATGGTTATCCAGTAAAACCTTGTGGTTTAATTGTTTCAACCTTTAGACCAAGTGATGATTGTACACTCTTGCCTTACCTAGTACCGAGCAATATGTTTGCCATTAATATTTTAGGTAAGATGGCGGAGCTCTTACAATTGCCATCTGTAAATGAGCCAGCACTTGCTAAAAGAGCACTTGCTTTAAAAGCACAGGTAGAAGCTGCATTTAAACAGCATGGCATTATTCAACACCAGCAGTTTGGAAAAATTATTGGTTTTGAAGTAAATGGTTATGGTAGTTTTCATATGATGGATGACGCCAATGTACCATCATTGTTATCGCTTCCATACCTGGGCGCTATTGAGCCTAATAATCCGCTCTATTTAAATACACGTAAACTGGTACTATCGGAAAATAATCCTTTCTTCTATAAAGGTAAAGCTGGTGAAGGCATTGGAGGTCCACACACAGGTGCCGATACTATTTGGCCTATGAGCATTATTTTACGCGCCATCACAAGTGTAGATGATAAAGAAATTACGCACTGCGTTAGAAATTTAATACAAACGCATGCGGGCACTGGATTTATGCACGAATCATTTCATAAAGATGATGCTACTAAGTTTACCCG
>JBEGUD010000085.1:0-3640 GCA_041179065.1 Bacteroidota bacterium
CACTATACACGCTTACTTTATAACGCTGCTTGGTTCTTAACACCTCAGTAACTAAAGCAAGGGTTTCGTTACCCCAGCTAATATTTGAAAAACGCGCTACGGTTTTAAATAACTCGCGAGGCGCTTCTGTAAAAGGAGCAGATATTGCCATTACCACATCATGAAATGGCACTGCTTTTTTAATAAAGCCACTATCCAAAGGCACAGCATACACGATGGTAGCCGCTTCATCATCTTTCCACTCAAAACCACGAGGTGCGTTTTGAACATTATCATAACCACTTGGCGTTCCTTCTGAAGAAGGTAATTGTGCAATTGTTTTTACCAGCGTACCATTTTTATCAAGCACTTGCATAGAAGACGCAAAGCCACCAGCAGTTACTAAATAAGAGAAGGGCTTGCTTAAAGCTCGAATAAGAATGTAATTTTTATCCGGAGATATACTAAAGCTATTGGTTAAAGCAGGCGCACCCGCTTTTGTTTCTACCCCATTTTTATTTTTAACCAATTGACTCTTTGCTAAAAACTCAAAAACATATTCGTCGTAAGGAGATTTAATTAAATCTTGGTAAGTAACACTTGGCGCAGCCTTACCTAGGTTTTCTTGAATGGTTGGACCGCTCGGTGTAATTGGTTTTTTAACCAAGGCGCTTGCAGTATTCACATTCACTTTGTAGATTAGGGTTGCGTCATCTAGCCAAACTAGGCTAGATCCTAAAATTAAATTAGCCGCTGTTTTATTTATTTTTTGACAAGTTAATGTTACCAAGTCTATTACATAAACATCCACTGCATTTGCAGATACATTGTAAAATGCAATTTTATTTTCTGAAGGATTCCAGGTAGGGCTTAACGCTGCAATTGAAGCAGGCATTCCCTTTATTACGAGTGCTTTGCTTGTAGTAATATCTTTAATGGTTAACCCTTTGATATAATTTTGACGCGTTGGCGAAAAATTATTGGGGTTTAAACGAAGACCAGCAATTTTAAATTCGGCTTGTCCTAGCTCTTCTACTAATGGATAAGAAGGGCGCTCCATCACTAACATGTATTTTGCCTTACCGTCCACACTAATAGATGGTGTAGGTGCCGCTAATAATAAGTCTGCGATTTCTTTTGGAGGTAATTGATAATTACTTGCATCTTGGGCGGCAGTGTGCAAACTAATAAGTGCTAAAACAAATATGCTAAGTAGAGAACTTGTGGTCTTTTTCATTGAATCTATTTTGAGTAAATTTAATAATAATTTAGCGTGTTATTTAGAAAGCCAGTGAAAAGTATTTAATACAAATTGTTTCCAATCATAGGCTTGCACCTGCATGCCTGCCGAAAATTTTTGCCCTGTATTTGTTTTAATATACATAGCCGTAAAACCATTACAGTCACCAAATGCAGCCACTTTACCTTTTCCTATTGTGCCTGCCAACCCTTGTGAATTTCCTAAATTAGCCGGCAATCCCCTATTCCATTTTTTCATTTTGGCAGAAGGCGATAACTTAAAAATATTGGCGTACCCTTCTCCCTGTAAAGAACTTCCTGTGTAGGTAACAATGTTATTTATTTTTTCGGTACTGTTTTCCCCTTTTGTTATAGGATGATCTTGGTTTAATAAACCATTTTGGCTTGTAAATTTAAGTATGGTTACATTAGAGGGCAAATCAACTGAAGTGTCATAATGTAAACTATCATAAATCGCACCAGAACTCATTTGGATTCCAAACTTATTAAACAATGGTGTCATTGATTTATCGATAGGCGCATGTTCACTTAACATAAGTAAAGCACCTCCTTCTAAAACCCAGTTGTGTAAAGCATTTAACTCAGCATCTGTAAAAGTAATTTCATTGGTAACTTCAGGCTTGGAGCCAAATAAAAAAGGCATGGCCGGAGTAATTACCACTACTTTATATTGATCCAAATATGACTTGGTAAATACAGAAGAATCTATTGTGGGCCTGTACCCATCGGATGTAACCACATCCATTAAAGGCTTTATCAATCCCATCTCAACAATAAAATTATGATGGGCTGCATCAATTAGCATTTTGGGGCCTTTTCCTTTTTTGAATTTTGGATGTGCCACAGAAGCAACAAACGGACTGTCATTTAGCATTTGAGCATTTGAATGCATACTAAAGGCAAGTAAAATAAAGGCTAATAAATATTTCAATGTTGTAGTTGTTTTAATTTGTTGGTGCAATTGGACCCATACGCATTGCTTTTACTTGTGCTGGCCACTGAACTGGTTTGCCAGTTCTTTTATCGATTCCTAAATCTGCTTTGTCTCTCGGAAAAGTTGCATTGTCTTCGCAAGCCATGTATACCAAAATTGCGGTAAGCATTGCATTATTTTTTACATCATCAAAAATGATTTTATCATAGGTGTCTCTATTAGTATGCCAAGTATAATTAAAGTAAGACCAGTTTAAGGCACCTAATGAAAAACCAGGGGCTCCTACTCCAATAAATGAAGCATGATCACTTCCGCCACCACCTGGTGAGCCTGGAAAAGTTGTTTTAATAGAGTCTTTGATACTATTAGGTAACGCTGCCAGCCATCTTGTAAGAAATTCACCAGCATGTTTAAAACCTTGCCCAGAAATATTCACAATTCTGCCAGTGCCATTGTCTTGGTTAAATAATGCTTGCAGTTTACCAACCACTTCTGGATGATCTTCCACAAATGCCCTTGAACCATTTAAGCCTTGCTCCTCACTACCCCAATGTCCCACTAAAATGGTACGCTTAGGATTTGGATACACCAACTTTAAAATGCGCATCGCTTCCATCATGGTTAATGTGCCTGTTCCATTATCGGTAGCACCTTGGCCTGCATCCCAAGAATCAAAATGTGCCGACATCATTACATATTCATCGGGCTTTTCTGAACCTCTGATTTCTGCAATTGTATTAAAATTTGGAACTGTACCTAAATTTTTGGAATCGGTTCTGATGCTTATTATTGGATTTGAACCAGACTCTACTAGGCGGTACAATGACCCATAATCTTCTAGTGCAATATCAACCGTTGGAACTTTTGAAGTGTAGGCATTAAATATTTTATCAACGCCCCAACCATTAGACCAACCATTGGTTAAAATGCCTACTGCTCCTGCCTTTTCTAAAATAATAGGAAGCATTCGGGATGAATAACCTGTTTTACCTATACGCTTACGCCAAGCTTCTGTTTGCTCGGCACGTTCTTTTTTTAATTTATCAAATGACGCCGTCGTTGCAAATTGTTGCCAGTTGTCATCAGGTCTTCCAGTGGGCTGATTCATTGAAATCATTACAAATTTACCTTTTACAGAAGGTAACCAACTAGCAAAAGCTAGTGAATCTACAACATCGGGTATAATAACGATTTCCGCTTTTACAGATTTTCCTTTTGTGGAAGGACTCCATGATAATTGAGTTCCTTCTAAACTTTTTACTCTTGGAGAAAGCATATCAATATGTGTAATGCCTCGCTCCCAACCTTTCCACTCACCCCACTGCTCATTGCGTGCATTAATACCCCAGCTCGCATATTTTTCTACAGCCCAATCGTTGGCTTTTTTCATTTGAGGCGTTCCTACAAGTCTTGGCCCAATTCCATCAAATAATTCATGTGCCAATTTTTGTAAGTGAGAATTATTGG
>JBEGUD010000086.1:0-8582 GCA_041179065.1 Bacteroidota bacterium
ACCCGTAGTTGCGGATTTTGCGCAGTAGCCACCGGGCGTCCAGCTCCTGTAGATTTTGATGAACCTCAGCGCGTAGCAGAAGCCATTCATTTAATGAAGGTGAAGCATGCTGTTATTACCAGTGTAGATAGAGATGAATTAAAAGATGGTGGTTCTGGCATCTGGTATAGTACCATTAGGGCCGTTAAAGCATTAACGCCGGATACAACACTTGAAACACTGATACCTGATTTTAAAGGTATCCCAGATCAAATACAACGTCTTATTGATGCAGCTCCAGAAGTGGTGAGCCACAATATGGAAACCGTAGAAAGACTTACACGTCAAGTGCGTGTGCAAGCAAAATACCAACGTTCTTTGGGGGTTTTAGAAACCTTAAAAAAAGGCGGTATGCGTACCAAAACAGGTATGATGCTTGGTCTTGGCGAAACCAAAGAAGAAGTGGTGCAATCCATGAAAGACCTTGTAAATGTAGGTTGTGATGTATTAACGCTTGGTCAATATTTACAGCCCACTAAAAAACATTTAGCGGTTCAACGATTTGTGCACCCCGATGAATTTGCGGAGTTACGCGAAATTGGATACGAAATTGGGTTTGATTATGTAGAAAGTGGCCCACTCGTTCGTTCATCATACCACAGTGAAAAGCATGTAATTAAAGGATGGGGTAAAAATAAATGGCTATCAGAAAAAAGCGTATGAAGAATATAGTTTACCTACTAGTATTTGCTTTGTTTTCAACAAGTGTTGCTGCGCAAGTGAATTGGACAAATGTTGACGCCGAGTTTGGTCCTTTGCCAGCATCAATGCATGTCTATAAAACCACCGATGCTATTGATGGTAAACTTAATATCGCTTATTATGTAAGCTTCGATTTAAAAGACAAATCCCACGCTTTGTCTACTGCAGTTGGTAATGGTAAACGTTATACGCCTCAAAAATTTTACGACTCAATTTCAAATAAGCCACTGCTTGTAATGAACGCTACTTTTTTTGAATTTGCGCATAATTCAAATTTAAATTTAGTAGTAGATAATGGCGAAATAAAATCATATCACTTACATTCTCTTCCAGGCAAAGGAAAAGATACATTAACGTATAGGCATGTATATGGTGCTGCTTTAGGTATTTCAAAATCCAATAAACCTGATGTGGCTTGGGTATACACCGACACCGCAGATGCCAATGTATATGCATCTCAAACCGTGATACCCATGTTTAAAGATTCGGTAGCAGACGTTCCTGCAGCTGTGATGCTTTCTAAAGGAGATTTTAAAAAATGGAAAGTAAAAACAGCGATAGGAGGTGGTCCTGTTTTGTTACAAGAGGGTGCCGTTAAAATTACCAACAACGAAGAATTAAAATTTGCTGGAAAAGCAATTTCAGATAAACACCCGCGCACAGCTGTGGGTTACACGGCAAAAGGCGAGCTCATATTATTTGTTTGTGAGGGAAGATTTAAAGGAAGAGCAGACGGATTAACATTACCTGAAATGGCGGGGCTCATGCAGCAAATTGGTTGTGTAGAAGCACTCAATTTGGATGGTGGTGGAAGTAGTTGTTTACTTATTAATGGTAAAGAAACCATTAAGCCTTCCGATAAAGAAGGGCAGCGTCCAGTGCCAGCCGTGTTTATGATCCGCTAATACAATTTATTTCAAACCATTATTTAAGATCCCATGCAAGCGCAGAAGCGCCTAGTATGGCAGCGTCCGATTCTTTTAAGTGGCTCACTAAAATTTTCACTTTGTTTTGGAAAATTTGAATGAGGTTCGCTTCCATGCTTTCTCTGGTAGGCTTTAAAATTAAATCCCCCGCTTTTGTTAAGCCGCCAAATAAGATAATAGCTTCTGGGCTTGAAAACATAACAAAGTTGGCAAGTGCAGCACCTAAAATAGTACCTGTCGATTCAAAAATTTCTTTGGCAAGTGCATCACCTGCTATAGCAGCTTCATATACTTTTTTAGAATCGATTTGATCTGGGGGAACTGATCGTAAAGAACTTGGTTGTGTGCTTTTTTCTAAAATTTCTAGCGTTGTTAAACGAACACCTGTAGCAGATGCATACGATTCAAGGGAGCCTCTTTTTCCAGTGCCCTCGTGTAATCTACCGTTTGGAATAATAGTAGTGTGCCCAAGCTCGCCGGCAAAGCCGTCATGCCCATATACGAGTTTACCATTGGCCACAATACCACTTCCTACACCAGTGCCTAGGGTAATCATAATAAAATCTTTCATGCCCTGCGCAGCACCATACATCATTTCACCAATTGCAGCGGCGTTGGCATCGTTTGTTAAAACCACTGGGATTTTAAATTTGTCTTCCATCATGCGCGCCAGTGGAATGATACCCTTCCAAGGAAGGTTGGGGGCGTACTCAATGGTTCCTGTGTAATAGTTTCCATTGGGTGCGCCCACGCCAATTCCTTTGATGCGGCCAATGCCACCAACATTATCAATTAATTTACTAAGCTCGGTATAGAGTTCATCAATAAAGGTATTGACATCACTATGTTTACGTGTTGATATTTCACTAGAAAATAAAACATTTCCTACGCGGTCTACAATACCAAATTTGGTACCCGTTCCACCAATGTCAATTCCAATTGCTAATGCCTCCATAGAGTTAGTCATATTTGCCATGTTCACTTTTTCAATTACATTCAACGATACGATTCAAAATTAGTGACCTCCACTAACCTGTGCATCAAAATCGATGCCTTGTGTTTTTAATACTGCTTTTTGTTTAAGCGCTAAGTAGGCTAAAAATAAAAATCCAGCTGCTGCTAATAAATATGATTTGTGCATACCTACTGCAGGCATATCACCAATCGTTCCTTGTAGTGGCGGAATAATAGCCCCACCTAAAATCATCATAATTAAAAACGCAGATCCTTGGCTGGTATATTTTCCTAAACCAGCAACGCTTAAAGAGAAAATACAAGGCCACATGACAGAGCAGCAAAGTCCGCCAGCCATAAATGCATATACCGAAACAATGCCGTTTGTAAATACGCCAACAAGCATACAAGCAGCAGCGAGTACAGAAACAGCTAATAAAGTTTTAACGGGCTTTTCTTGACCATAAAAGAAAGCAGCAACTGCCACAGCTATAAATACAGCGTAACCAAATAAATCAGTTACATCGTTACCATAAACCTGGCTCACACCAAGTACAACGCCAAATGCAATAAATGGAACCACAATCATCATAACTGTTTTAAGGGTTCCTTTTAAGTTAAATACGCTAATAGCGCCGGTCCATCTACCAATCATCAAACTACCCCAGTAAAGAGATATATATTTTGAAATGGCACTTTCATCAAGCCCTTCTGCGGTTAAGTATCCAGGTATTTTTAATAAAGCACCAAAATTATTATCAATGGTTACTTCAACACCAACGTAAACAAAAATGCCAATCATACCATAAATTAATTGAGGGTATTTCATAGCACCCCAACCATCATTATTTTTGATAGCACTGCCGTTAGAATAAAACAAGATACCTACAACTGCAACTAAAGAAAGAAGCAATAATGTAAGTTTAGGAACTTCCGTAAATTGACCAACAATAATAATAGCACCAATTAATAGTGTCATCATTAATAAACTAGAAGACGCTTTGTTTGCTTTTTCAAAAGCTTCGTCATTTTTGCCTTCTGGTAAATTAGAGAAAGTAAAAATTAATGCAACTGCAGCAAATACACCAGCAACAATAAGGTATAAAATATTAATGTTGGTAACGGTTACTACGGCTGCTTTACTATCTGCTGTTCCAAATAAGAAGAAGCTCACAATAATAGGGCCTAGCGTGGTTCCTAATGAGTTAATACTTCCGCCTAAATTTAAACGGTGCGAACCTGTAGATGGGTCGCCAAGTGAAATAGCAAATGGTTGAGCTGCAGTTTGTTGCAAAGAAAATCCGAGCGCTACCACAAAAAAGGAAGCTAAAATTGCTGGGAAAGAATTTGCATTTGCAGAAGGTATAATAAGTAAGGCACCTACTACCGATATCAGTAGGCCGTAAATGATTCCTTTTTTGTAACCAATTTTGTTGAGTAGGTCTTTTCCTAAAACGTTGGAAAAAATAAATAAGAACAATGAGCCAATAAAATAAGCTCCATAAAATGCAGAACCAATCAGTTGAGACTGAAAGTTGTTCAGGTTAAAATGTGTTTTACAGAATGGGATAAAAATACTGTTCGATGCAGCAATAAATCCCCAAAAGAAAAATACCATCACAAGGGTGGCAAGTGCACCCGTATTGGTGGGTTGTTTAGGTTGGCTCATATCAATCGTTTAATTTGTTAGTAGGCTCTAAAATAATAATAAAATAGGTACCGAAAAAGTAAAACTAGAATTTGTAGGCATAGAATAAATGCTTACATTAGATGTAAACCTATAATTAGCGCTATGGAAGTGGTTCATATCAGTGCCGAATGTTATCCAGTGGCCAAGGCTGGCGGCCTTGGGGATGTTGTGGGAGCGCTACCAAAATACCAAAATAAAGCAGGGATTACCTCAAAAGTCGTAATGCCCATGTACCGCACGCCCTTTTTATATGCTTCTAACTGGGTCGTTGATTTTAAGGCCAAAGCATTTATGGGTGGATGGGAATTTGAATACACCATTATTAAAGAGGTTAATAACAAGCTTGGATTTGATCTATACCTAGTAGATATTGCAGGTTTATTAGATCGTCAAAAAATTTATGGTTACCCCGATGATGCCGAGCGTTTTACCGCTTTTCAAATTGCGGTAGTGCACTGGATGTCTCATTGGAATCACAAGCCAACTGCCGTGCATTGTCACGATTATCATGCGGGTCTTATTCCGTTTATGATGCAGCACTGTTATGATTATCAAAATTTAAAAGATGTCCCAACCGTATTAACAATTCATAATGCGCAGTATCAGGGTTGGATGCCCTGGTCGCAGTCTATGTTAATTCCCAGGTGGGATTTGTCTAAAAAAGGGCTACTTGATTGGGGCGATAGTATCAATTCTTTAGCAGCTGCCATAAAATGTGCGTCAAAAATAACAACGGTGAGCCCAAGTTATATGCAGGAACTCATGCATCATGCCAATGGTCTCGAAACATTAATTGCTTCTGAAAAAAATAAATGTGTTGGTATTTTAAATGGTATTGATCATGAGGTTTGGAATCCAGCAACAGATAGTTATTTAACCGAGCACTTTTGGGTAAAAACAGTGACTGATGGGAAACAAAAAAACAAACAAAATATTTGCGATCAGTTTGGACTAGATGCTACTATGCCGCTTTTTGTTTTTATTGGAAGACTTGTGGGTGAAAAAGCTGCCGATGTTTTACCTGGGGCGTTACATACAGCCATTCAGGCCTATGGCGCAAAAGCTGCTTACATGATTTTAGGAAGTGGTGAACCTGCCGTAGAAGCCGGCCTAACAAATTTGGCCGTAGCCAATAATCATATTGTAAAAGTTAGTTTAGGATATAACGAATCATTGAGCCATCAGCTCTATGCAGCCGCCGATTTTTTACTCATGCCATCAAGGGTAGAACCTTGTGGTTTAAATCAACTCTATGCCATGCGTTATGGGACAGTGCCCATGGTGCGCAGCACTGGTGGACTTCAAGATACGGTTATAGATATGGGAGACGAGGGTGGTTATGGTATCAGGTTTACGCATGCCAATGTAACAGATATTGTAGATTCTATTGGGCGTGCCATTGAAGTTTTTGATAACAAAAAACATTTGTTATGGATGCGTGAACGCATGATGCAAATCAATCATAGTTGGGAGCAAACCGTTCAGTCTTATACCAATGTTTACAAGTCACTATAAATTTTTATGCTAAAAAAATAAACGAATGAGTACGATTTCAAAATCTGTGTTAGCCGTTATTTTAGGTGGCGGCGCGGGGTCAAGATTGTTTCCATTAACAGTAAGTAGATCCAAGCCTGCCGTGCCAATTGCAGGCAAGTATAGACTTGTAGATATTCCTATTAGTAATTGTATTAATAGTCATATCAACCGCATGTTTGTATTAACGCAGTTTAACTCGGCGTCTCTGAATAAGCATATCAAAAATACCTACCACTTTAGTGCTTTTAGTAGTGGCTTTGTAGATATTTTAGCAGCGGAACAAACCCCCGATAATCCAGGATGGTTCCAAGGTACTGCCGATGCCGTGCGTCAATCACTGCGTCATATTTCAAATTTAGATTTTGATTACATTTTAATTTTAAGTGGAGATCAACTCTATCAAATGGACTTTAGTGAAATGTGGCAAGCGCATATTGCTAAAGGTGCTGATATTTCTATTGCAACCATTCCAGTAGATAGCAGAGACGCGCCGGAGTTTGGTATTTTAAAAACCAACGATGAAAATTTAATTACTTCTTTTATAGAAAAGCCATCCCCAGATTTGTTGCCTAATTGGACAAGCGATACAGGTGTAGCTATGCAAGCTGCTGGTAAAAAATATTTAGCGTCGATGGGTATTTATATTTTTAGTAAAAAAGCCTTGTATCATTTGCTCAACGAAGTGCATCCGAACGCCACCGATTTTGGTAAAGAAATCATGCCACAGGCAATTGATTCTTACAAAGTGGTGAGTTTCCAATACGATGGCTATTGGACCGATATTGGAAATATTTATTCATTTTTTGAAGCCAATATTGGCCTCACCGATGATGTACCGCAGTTTAACTTATTTGACAATGCCAAAACGGTGTATAGCAGGGCCCGCATGCTACCTCCTGCAAAAATTAGCGGCACTAGACTTAATAAAAGCATCATTGCAGAAGGGTCAATTATTTTAGCTGATGCCATCGAGCAATCTGTGGTGGGTATTCGCGCCAGAATTGGTAGTGGAACCACCATTAACAATGCTTATGTAATGGGTAACGATTATTACGAAACCCTCGAACAAATTCATGAAAATACAGCTGCCGGTAAGCCACTCATTGGTATTGGGCAGCGCTGTGTGATAGAATCTGCCATTATTGACAAAAACTGCCGTATTGGTAACGATGTAATCATAAAGGGAGGAAAGCATCTCGCCAACACCGATCATCCGCTGTATGCGGTAAAAGACGGCATTGTAGTGGTTAAAAAAATGGCCATCTTACCCGACGGTTTTGTGATTGAGTAGGTGTTTGGATAGTTTTTTTACCTATTTTAGTGGATATGTATTTTTTACACATTGCTAAATACGATTGCTATGTCAAATACGGTTTCTAAACCAATGTTAAGCCTAGGCCAAATCTTTTTCATGAGTTTTGGTTTTTTGGGTATTCAATTTGGGTTTGCACTTCAAAATGGGAATGCTAGCCGAATACTTCGTTCATTTGGTGCCGACGTAGATCAACTTCCTGCATTTTGGATTGTTGCTCCACTCATGGGTATGCTCGTGCAACCAATTATTGGACATTACAGTGATAGAACTTGGAACCGAATTGGAAGAAGAAAACCTTACTTTTTAGTGGGTGCCCTACTTTCTTCTATTGCACTTTTATTTTTACCCAACGCGGGTGCTGTTGCATCTGTTGTTCCAGCGTTATGGATTGGCGCAGGTATTGTAATGATCATGGATGCCTCATTTAATGTGGCCATGGAACCTTTTAGAGCGCTGGTTGCCGACAATTTACCTGATGCGCAAAGCACAAGTGGGTTTGCCGTACAAACATTTTTAATTGGCGTTGGCGCCGTTGCAGGATCTGAACTTCCAGGATGGTTGGCTAAACTGGGATTCTCGCAAGAAGCAGGCCCATCGGGCGTTGCAGACAATATCAAGTATGCATTTTATATTGGGGCGGCAGTATTTATTATAGCCATTTTAGTAACGGTATTTTTTTCTAAAGAATATCCACCTGCACAGTATGAGCAGTATCATGGGGTACAATCAGAGGCAACAAAAAAAGCAGGCTTATCAGAAATTTTTGTTGATTTCAAAAAAATGCCACGCACGATGAAGCAGCTAGGGCTGGTTCAATTTTTTTCTTGGTTTGCACTTTTTAGTATGTGGGTATTTACAACGGATGCCGTAGCAACACATGTTTATAAATTATCTGGCGATGATGTATTATCTGTTGCATACAACGAGGCAGGTAATAAAGTGGGTTCTGCATTTGGTACGTATAATTTAGTGGCTGCTATTTACGCGTTATTCTTACCGGTGGTTGCTAAATTTTTAGGCCGAAAAGGGACACATGCTTTTTCATTGTTTGCAGGAGGCATTGGTTTAGTATCCATTTACTTTATTACTGATCCCGCCATGCTTACCTATTCTATGATTGGCGTAGGGCTTGCGTGGGCAAGTATTTTAGCCATGCCATACGTGATTTTATCGGGTTCTATTCCGGCCGGAAAACTTGGTATATACATGGGTATTTTTAATTTCTTTATTACACTACCTCAAATTATTAATGGAATTTGCGGTGGCTGGATTGTCAAGCATATTTATGGCGGACAACCCATTTATGCGATTGTGCTAGCAGGTTTTTTAATGCTATGCGCATCGGTGAGTGTTTTATTTGTATATGACCCTGGTGCATCAAAACTGGCCAGTAAATAATTGATTGAATTTTGAAAATAAT
>JBEGUD010000087.1:0-2630 GCA_041179065.1 Bacteroidota bacterium
TTCTTTTCTAACAATAATGGCTAGTGACGCAATAATACCGCCTAATGCAAGGCTTCCGGTATCACCCATAAACACCTGAGCTGGATACGCATTGTACCATAAAAAGCCAATACAAGCCCCTACAAAAGCACCCACAAAAATGGATAACTCACCAAGGTTAGGAATGTACATAACGTTTAAATAATCTGCTAATACATAGTTACCACTCACATAAATAAATACACCAAGTGCCATACCAATAATAGCGCTTACTCCTGCAGCCAAGCCGTCTAAACCATCTGTGATGTTAGCGCCATTAGATACTGCAGTAATAATAAACGTCACTACAAAAATGTAAATGATCCAAGTATATTTTTCGGCACCCGGACCTATCCAACTAATAAGTTTGCTATAATTAAACTCATGGTTTTTAACAAATGGAATAGAAGTGATTGGCGTTTTTACTTTTACGTAACGGCGCTCTACCCCATTAATTTTACGGACAATTATATTTGAATCTTTAGCCAAACGCTCTCCTTTTTGAAGGGCTACCACACCAGTACTAACAACAGAAGTTGGAACAATTTCTCTTTCCACGGTAACTGCGTTGCTAAAATAAAGTGATACGCCAATAATGATACCCAGGCCTACTTGACCAATTATTTTAGTAATACCCGCTAACCCGTCACTGTCTTTTTTCTTGTACGCTTCGCCCTTTTTTTGAGCGTCTCTGCGTGATTTAATTTTAAAGTAATCATCTAAAAAACCAATGATACCAAGCCATACCGTACATAAAATCATTAAACGGATATATACTTTATCGAGGTTGGCAAATAATAAGGTTGGAATTAATATGCTTAACAAAATAATGATACCACCCATGGTTGGTGTACCTTTTTTTTGCTGCTCGCCTTGTAAACCAAGCTCTCTAACGGTTTCACCAATTTGCTTTTTTTGCAAAAACTCAATTAATTTTTTACCAAATACAGTTGCAATAATCAAAGACAACAAAACTGCCATCGCAATTCTGAAAGTCAAAAATTGAAACATACCAGCGCCCGGTAGGTTAAATTCTTGATTGAGCCATGTAAATAATTGGTATAACATAGGGGTCTATTAATCTTTGTTGTTAAAGAATGCTAATAAAATGGCTTTATCATCAAATGGGTGTTTAACACCATTGATGTCTTGGTATTTTTCATGTCCTTTACCTGCTACTAGCACAATATCTTCAGGCTTTGCAAATTCAACAGCCGCTTTAATCGCTTCTTTTCTGTCAATAATTGAAATGTATTTTCTTTTAGCTGCGGTGTTTAATCCGGCTTCCATATCCGCAATAATTTGTGCTGGATCTTCGGTACGTGGATTATCAGAAGTTAAAATAACCTTGTCACTTAAATCACAAGCTGTTTGAGCCATGATCGGACGCTTGGTTTTATCTCTATCACCGCCACAACCCACCACCGTAATAACTTGCTCGTAACCTTTGCGTAATTTTTTAATGGTTGCTAATACATTTTCAAGTGCATCAGGCGTATGCGCATAATCGATAATGCCAATCACTTGCTTATTACTAATGATATAATCAAACCTGCCCTCTGCACCCGCTAGCATGGATAAATTGGTAAGAGCTACACTGCTTTCGATACCAAGGTTAACAGCAGCCCCATAAACAGCTAATAAATTATAGGCATTAAACTCTCCTATGAGTCTAAAATGAACTTCAATTTCATTCACAAGCATTACAAGGCCTGTAAGTGCATTTTCTAAAATTTTACCTTTATAATCGGCGCTAGATTTTAACCCGTAAGAAAGTTTTTTAGCTTTTGAATTTTGTAGCATCACGTCACCACGCTTATCATCTGCATTGGTAATGGCAAATGCGGTAGCTGGTAACGCATCAAAGAATCCTTTTTTAGCAGCGATGTACGCTTCAAATGTTTTATGATAATCGAGGTGATCATGTGTGATATTGCTAAATAATGCACCTGTAAATACAAGGCCTGTAATACGATGCTGGTGCACTGCATGGCTACTACACTCCATAAACACATGGCTACAACCCGCATCTACCATGGTGTTTAGCAGTTCGTTTAAACTTACTGCATCGGGCGTGGTGTGTGTAGACGGTATAATTTGATCTCCAATTTGATTTTGCACCGTAGACACAAGCCCACAGGTATAACCCAGTGAAGAAAATAATTTAAATAATAAAGTAGCAATCGTGGTTTTACCATTAGTACCGGTAACACCTACTAATTTAATTTTTGTAGAAGGTGCATCGTAAAATTGATGCGCCATATGTGCAACAGCTTCAGATGTGTTTGCAACTTTAATATACGTAACACCATCCGTAAGTAATGCTGGCATATTTTCACACACAATAACCTTGGCACCTAATTCAATGGCTTTTGTGATATAATCATGACCATCTTGCGCAACACCTCTTATGGCAACAAAGGCAGTGCCCTTGATTACTTTGCGTGAATCGATGGCAATACTAGACACCGCTATATCTGTAACGCCTACTACTTCTAGTAAGTGTACTTTATATAGAATATCTTGTAAAATATGCATGGCGTTTATTAGTTGAGTGTGATTTGAATTTGTTGACCTTTAACAATGGGCTGTCCGGCTGCAATAGACTGTGC
>JBEGUD010000088.1:0-4973 GCA_041179065.1 Bacteroidota bacterium
TGGCGGAATTGCCTTTAATTCAGGTGCTTCTGTGCGCTTATTAAGAGGCAATAGAGGCCGAATTACAGCAAACGAAGTGGCCGCTGCCATTAATCCAGACGATATTCATAAACCACCTACTACCCTAGTTTCACTAGAAAATACGGTTAATAGAGCTGGCGGAAGTATTTACCAACTAGCTGATATTAAACCAATTAAAGAGGTTTGTTCAACTAAAAATTTAAAATTACACCTAGATGGTGCAAGACTTTTTAATGCCCTTATAGAAACCAAAGACACACCTAAAGCCTACGGCGAGACATTTGACAGTATCAGCATTTGCCTCAGTAAAGGGCTAGGTGCTCCCATAGGAAGTTTGCTATTAGGCAACCAAGCTTTTATCAAAAAGGCAAAAAGGTTTAGAAAGGTTTTTGGAGGCGGTATGCGCCAAGCTGGCTTTATTGCAGCTGCCGGAATTTATGCCCTAGAACATAATGTTGAACGTTTAGCCCAGGATCACGCTCATGCCAAGCAGTTAGCCGCTGCCCTATCTGAACTTGATTTTGTAGGAGAAATTCTCCCCGTAGAAACCAATATTATCATTTTTGAGGTGAAGGGACGCTATACAGCCACCGAACTTATTAAGATATTGCAACCATTTAACATATTTGCCTTTACAGTATCGGAACACCAAATTAGATTTGTACTCCATTTAGATATTACCCCAGCTATGGTAGAAGAAACGATAGCTGTATTACATAAATTATAGAATTGAAGCGTTATGTTACCCAGAATTAACCCAACCAACACGCAAGCTTGGTTTGTTTTACAAAAGCACTATGAAGAAGAAATGAACCGCAGACATATGCGTGATTTATTTGCTTCAGATCCGGATAGATTTAAAAAGTTTTCGATCACACTAGGCGAGATCCTTTTTGATTATTCTAAAAATATCATCAACGAAAAAACACTCAAGCTACTGTTACAACTTGCCGAAGACTGTAATGTTAAGCAGGCTATTGCCGAGCAGTTTGCAGGTGTAGCCATTAACGAAACAGAAAATAGAGCCGTTTTACACACCGCCCTCAGAAGCTTTGACCCAAGTCCTATTTTGGTGGATGGCGCAGATATCAAGCCGGGCATTCAAAAAGTGCGTGCACAAATGGAGGCTTTTTGTGCGGCTATCCATAGCGGATCACATACAGGATACACTGGCAAAAAAATCAAATACATAGTAAATATTGGTATTGGCGGCAGTGATTTAGGTCCGGTAATGGTTACTGAAGCATTAAAGCCATACTGGGTAGAAGGTATTCAAACCTATTTTGTATCCAATGTTGATGGTACCCATATTGCAGAAACATTAAAAAAAGTAACGCCCGACGAAACCTTGTTTTTAATTGCTTCTAAAACATTTACCACCCAAGAAACCATGACCAATGCCCAAACGGCAAGAGACTGGTTTTTACAACACGCCACCGATCAAAAACATATTGCCCTTCATTTTGCGGCATTAAGTACCAACGAAAAAGCAGTAACTGCATTTGGTATCGATCCAAAAAATATGTTTGAATTTTGGGATTGGGTAGGTGGCCGTTACTCTTTATGGAGTGCCATTGGATTATCCATTGCTCTCACCATTGGCTATAACAATTTTGAACAATTATTAAAAGGTGCAGAAGCAACAGACAAGCATGTAGCAACTACCCCATTTGATAAAAATATTTCGGCACTCATGGCGCTCATTGGCATTTGGTACACCAACTTTTTTGGTGCTCAAAGTGAAGCCATTTTACCATACGATCAGTACATGCACCGCTTTGCTGCTTATTTCCAACAAGGTAATATGGAAAGCAATGGTAAAAGTATTGATCGAAGCGGCAATCCTGTTAACTATGCAACCGGTCCTGTTATTTGGGGCGAACCGGGCACCAATGGGCAACACGCTTTTTACCAACTCATTCACCAAGGAACTTTATTAATTCCTTCCGATTTTATAGCGCCAGCCAATTCGCATAATGCTATTGGTGACCATCACGTTAAATTACTATCTAACTTTTTTGCACAAACAGAAGCCTTATTAAATGGCAAATCTGAAAATGAAGTGATGGTGGAATTTATGAAAACTTCGATGGATGAAAAAGATGTAAAACGTTTAACACCTTACAAAGTTTTTGAAGGCAACAAACCTACCAACTCGTTTTTATTAAAAGAAATTAATCCATTTAATTTGGGCGCTTTAATTGCACTTTACGAACACAAGATTTTTGTACAAGGTGTTATTTGGAACGTATTTAGTTTTGATCAGTGGGGCGTTGAACTTGGCAAACAACTTGCTAATAAAGTATTACCTGAATTAGAAAATAACGATACCATTAGTTCGCACGACGCTTCTACCAACGGTCTTATTAATGCGTACAAGGCTTTTAGAAATGGACATTAATATAACGTCCATAGCACCAGCGCACAACAAAGCACTTGCAACTATTATTAGAGCAGCACTTGAAGAGTTTGGCGCCAACAAGCCTGGTACCGTTTACTTTGACGATAGTACCGATCATTTATATGAACTTTTTTCTAGCACGCCTCAAAGCTTTTATTTTGTGGCACTAGAGGGTGAAACAGTTTTGGGTGGCGCTGGTATATTTCCTACCGAAGGGCTAGATGCCACCACTTGCGAACTTGTAAAAATGTATTTAACACCTAGTGCACGCGGAACAGGACTTGGCAAAAAATTAATTGCTACCTGTTTAGAAGAAGCAAAAAAAATCGGATTCACACAGGTGTATCTAGAAACGATGCCCGAATTAAAAAAGGCAGTAACTGTGTACGAAAAATTTGGCTTCACTTACTTACCTGCACCCATGGGAAATACAGGTCACAATGGATGTGACATTTGGATGCTTAAAGAAATTTAATAAAATTCTAATCGAAAAATTAAATTACCACTTATCTACCTCTTCGGTACTTAAGTTATCGCCAGCACTTACATCCGGCCTTGGTGCTGGTGCAGGAGCAGCTGGTGCTTCTTCGGTAGCTGGTGTGGCAGGCGCTTCAGGTGCAAGGGGTGCATCAGCAGCAACAGAATTTTGTGGAACAGCATGCGTGTATCCACCTTCTTGTCCTTCACCCTCTTCGTACTCATGGTTGAAAGCATCAAAATCAAAATCAGGCATTAAATCTGTTTTCACATAATCAACAGCCTCACCAAGTGCTTTAACAAATTTATTGAAGTCTTCTTTGTATAAAAATATTTTGTGACGGTCGTAACCAGAATCATCGGCACGCTTTCTACTTTCTGTAATTGTTAAATAGTAATCACTACCTCTTGTTTCTCTTACATCAAAAAAATAGGTTCTTCTTTTTCCAGCTTTAATTCTTTTGCTATAAACACTTTCCATTTTCCTATCGTTGTTCTCGTACGCCACAGTTGTAAGTTTTAATTTTTAGATAAATGATACTTAACAAATATAAGATTGTTTGGGAACAAGCAAAATTTTAGAAAAAACTATGAATAACATGTGAAAAACGCCCCAAAAACAGGCTTAATCGTCGTTTTAGGTACGCTGTAAACGGTATAGTTCGGCGTAATAACCCTGGGCTTCTAAAAGAGACGCATGGGTACCCATTTCTAAGATACGCCCCTCTTCTAGCACCACAATTTTATCAAACTGGAGTACCGAAAAGATGCGGTGGGTAATTACTATAGCGGTTTTCTGGTCTAAAAAGCCTGCTAAATTGTTTAAAATTTTGTGTTCTGTTTTAGCATCTACTGCACTCAAACAATCATCTAAAATGAGTAATTCGGGGGTTTTTAGTAGTGCACGCGCAATAGAAATACGTTGTTTTTGACCGCCACTTAAGGTAACACCTCTTTCACCAATGAGCGTATCATATCCTTTATCAAACCCTTCAATTTCATGATCAACGGCGGCTAATGCTGCCGCACTTTTTACGAATGCTAAACCCGCCGGCTCTTTGCTTCCAAACGAAATATTATCTGCAACCGTATCACTAAATAAAAACACATCTTGTTGCACATAACTTATGTGGTTGCGAAGCGCCTGTACATTATACTGCTGCAGTGGTATACCACCCATGGTAATTTGCCCCGATGTAGGATCATAGAAACGAAGCATTAACTGAGCAAGTGTAGATTTACCTGAACCCGTTTTGCCAAGTACCAACACTTTTTCTCCTGCCCCAATGGTGAGTGAAAAATTAGATAATGCTTTAATACCCGTATGATTGTATACAAAATTTACATTGTCAAAAACGATGGCTTGACCCGCCTGAGGTTCGAGCGGATTTCTTGGTGAAGACACTGCTTCTTTTATGTCTAAAAATTCGTTGAGTCTTTTTTGAGAAGCAGCTGCGCGCTGAATCATGCTAGCCGTCCAACCAATGGCACTTACTGGAAATGTGAGCATGTTAATATATATCACAAACTCTACAATCACTCCTACTCTACTTGGATCCTGCAAAGCTTGTAAGCCACCTAAAAAAATAGTAACGATGGTACTGAGTCCAATAAGCAGCGCCATTGATGGAAAATAAATGGATTCTACTTTGGCTAAATCAATGGCATTTTTTTTATAGTCTTCGCTATTTTTTTCGAAAAATGAAAGCATTGCTTTTTCTTGAACAAAAGATTTAATAACCCTGATACCGGCGTAGGTTTCTTGTGCGTTGGTTGTTAAATTAGAAAGCAGTGCTTGTATGCGTTCACTTTTTTTATTGATGATACTGTTTACAAAATAAATGGTAATAGCAAGTATGGGAAGCGGCGCTAATACATACAGCGTAAGGGTTACATCCTTTTTAAGCATGTAATAAAGTGCTAGGCCTATAAGGGTTACCAGATTTATTAAATACATAATGGCTGGCCCCGTGTACATACGCACACGACTTACGTCTTCTGTAATACGGCTCATTAAATCACCGGTATTATGTGTTTTGTAAAAACCTGCGTCTAAGGCTTGGTACTTTGCATA
>JBEGUD010000089.1:0-3268 GCA_041179065.1 Bacteroidota bacterium
TAGATATTTACAAAGGGCTTACAGTGGTATTTAGCCCAGAGATAGTAGACCAGTCAAAAATTATTGAAACCGAAAAAGCCTTTCCTAAAAAATCAATTATTGGCACACTTTCTTACATGCCGGCTATATTTGGATGTACCACAGCTAGCGTAGTTATTAGAGATTTGGCCAACTTAAAATCAATAGCGTAAATAAGATTCCATCTCTTCCTGCCAACCGGGGCAGTGGGTTAATTTTGTGCAGTTTGCAATAAATTGCGGAAGCGGTAAATCAAATAATTGCTGAGCGTTTGGGATCCCTAATAGTTTACTCAGATGATCTTCGCCACTAGGGTTTACAGCCGTTTTATAAGGTGCCCACATAAAATGTTGTGGGTGTTTTGCACGAATCATATATACAATAAGCAATCCAAAAAATACGGGTTTAAAATAGTCAGGATCTATCACTTCAAAATAGATACCCTTGCAAAGTGTTTGCTCATATTTACCTGATGTTGGTGTAAATGTTATTGCACTTGCTTTTATTTCGTCTCCAAAACTTTGATTGATAAAACTTACTATTTCATTTGTTTGTAACCATGGCGCAGCAGCGGTTTCAAAGCTATACTGGCTACCCCTTCCTTCACTTATATTGGTGGCTTCGAGTAAACAAAGCCCCGGGTACAATAACATGCTATTTGGATTCTGAATGGCCGGAGATGTGGGTACGAAATTTGTTTGCCAGTTTGTTACAAATGAATCTCGGTTCCAGTTTTTTACAGGAACAACTGTTACGTTGGCGCCGATATTTTTTGTGCCGTTAAAATAAAGTGCCAACTCGCCAAGCGTACAACTATGTTTGATTGGGATATTCCAGCGACCAATAAAAGATGAGGTTATATCATCCATAAACGGGCCTTCTGCAGCATCAAAATTTCCAGAAACAGGGTTGGGTCTATCTAAAACAATCAGTTGTTTATGGTTAAGCGCACAGGCTTCTAATACATAGGTTAAGGTCCAGAGGTAGGTATAAAAACGGGCGCCAATGTCTGGAATATCAAATAATACGATGTCTATATTTTCTAGATCTTGTGGGGTAGGCATGCAGCTTGAACCGTATAAACTTACTACAGGTAAACCTGTAATTGTGTCAATATTATTTTGTTGTGCCTCGCCATCTGGGGCAGTTGCGGTAATGCCATGTTCTGGTGAAAATAAAAGTACAATATTGAACCCTGCTTGCAAAAGGGCAGTTCTTGAAAGTATACCGGTATTTGTAGTAGCTGCATTACTCGTTACAAGTCCAAGTTGCTTTGTTTTCCACGTAGGATTTTGATGGATGAGTTCGTCTATACCAAATGAAATCATAGCGGTTCATTTTTTGTTTCCATCACAAATTTCGTTTCTATTTTTAGCTGCTCCACAATATTAAAAATAATAGGGCAACGGTTGTAATGCATAAAAGTGGTGAAGAGTCTTTTGTTAAAATGTGGCAGGTGCATGGCTGGAAATTCTTTGCATCCTTCAAATCTAAAATCGTAAACCGTGCATTTGTTTTCTTGTAAAAAATGACATGGAACGGCGCTTATAAGTAGTGCGCCATTCATTCCTTTTTCTAGGTAATTTTTATCAAATATTTCCCTGGTTTGTTCAAGGTGTTCACTCAGTGCATCCGCTTCTTTTTCATTGATATTGATGAGTAATGTTTTGCAACAATTACCACAAACCGTGCAGTCAATTTTTGGTGCGATTTCGCTATTTAATGCCTGCACTTTTTG
This sequence comes from Bacteroidota bacterium, assembly GCA_041179065.1. Classification (GTDB taxonomy): domain Bacteria; phylum Bacteroidota; class Bacteroidia; order Chitinophagales; family Chitinophagaceae; genus Sediminibacterium. The sequence continues at coordinate 1,757 of JBEGUD010000089.1, forward strand.
GTCCACTTCTTGCGGGTCCATTTGCAGCAAAAATTGGGCAAATTGGTCGTTGGCCAACTGGTTTTCTTCACCGGCTTCCAATAGGCGGTTAAGGCTGGTTTCTAGGTATTTGTTGGCTTCTTTGATAGGCTAAAGGTACATTTCTAGGGTTTATTTTAATAAAAACCCTAAAAAAGCCGATTTATCCACATAAACTGGCCATTTGTAGAAAAGTAAAATTGGGGCTGGTTATGAGGTGGTTAGATTTGCGGGTTGAGGAAAAGGTGTTAACTCATTTACCCGAAAAAGTAGAAGATACAATGGCTGAAAAAGTAAACAATAGTGCATACGACGAATCGTCGATTAGGTCATTAGATTGGCGTGAACATATTAGGCTTCGTCCGGGTATGTATATTGGAAAATTAGGAGACGGTTCTGCCACCGATGATGGTATTTATGTGCTCATCAAAGAAGTGGTTGATAACTGTATTGATGAACATACCATGGGGCATGGTAAACAAGTTGAAATTACCATCGAAGATAAAACGGTAACCGTTAGAGATTATGGTAGAGGTATTCCACTTGGTAAAGTGGTGGATGTGGTAAGTAAAATTAACACGGGTGCTAAATACGATAGTAAAGCTTTCCAAAAAAGTGTGGGTTTAAATGGTGTAGGTACTAAAGCAGTAAATGCATTAAGTCAATATTTTAAAGTAACCGCTTTTAGAGATGGCAGAGAAAAAACAGCCATTTTTGAAAGAGGTGTTTTAGTAGATGATCAAAAAGAAACCAAAAGCTCGGAACCCAATGGAACACTCGTTTCATTTATTCCGGACGAAACTGTATTTAGAAATTTCCATTTCATACACGAATACTTAGACGCACAACTTTGGAATTATTGCTATTTGAATGCAGGTTTAACCATGCAGTTTAATGGTAAAAAGTATGTGAGTAAAAACGGACTTTTGGATTTGCTACTTCGTAAAACCAATCCCGACGAACTTCGTTATCCAATCATCCATTTAAAGGGGGAGGATATTGAAATTGCCGTGTCGCATAACAATGATTACGGAGAAGATATTTTTTCTTTTGTGAATGGACAGTATACCACACAAGGGGGTACACACCAACAAGCATTTAGAGAAGGCTACATAAAAGTGATTCGCGATTTCTTTAAAAAAGATTACGACGTTTCTGATATCAGAACCAGTATTGTAGCGGCGGTTTCTGTGCGTGTGCAAGAGCCCGTTTTTGAAAGCCAAACAAAAACCAAATTAGGTTCGCAATATGTTTTTGAAGGTGGACCTTCTATGAAAAAATTTATAGAAGAGTTTTTAGCCAAAGAACTTGATAACTATTTACACCGCAACCCGGCAGTGGCTGATGCGTTACGTAAGCGTATTGAGCAAAGTGAAAGAGAGCGCAAGGAACTCGCTGGCATTAAAAAGTTAGCCAATGAGCGCGCTAAAAAAGCAAACCTGCACAATAAAAAATTAAGGGATTGTAGGGTGCATTTAAGTGATGAACTGCCTG
>JBEGUD010000090.1:0-2985 GCA_041179065.1 Bacteroidota bacterium
CTAAACCTATTATTACGGATAAAGTGTTGTGGGATTATTTTGGATATGATAATGAAGTGGTAAAAGCTGAGTTTTTGATCTATGATGGTTTTGGAAAGTATACTTTAAAATCAAGTTTTGCGACCCAGCGTTTGGTTGAAAAACATTTTGCGGAACTACCTGTTACTGATTATCATCAAAAAATAAAGCAGGGTTTATTTAACCTTATTAGCAATGTTATTTTTATAGAAGCCAAAGAAAAAGCATACGCGGGTGGATCCTTTTATCATGTTCGGTTTGGCATCGAAAATACGGCTGCCTTTAAGGGACTAGATGGGTCTGTTCAGCACCAACTAAAAGAATTATACGTTGACTATTTTTTTAGAAGACAAGACGATTTTTGGAAAAAAGAAGCCCTTAATAAACTACCAGCACTTAAGCGTGTAACCAATATGCTTGTTTGTGGCGAAGACCTAGGTCTCGTGCCTTCTTGTGTGCCCGATGTGATGCATCAATTGGGGTTATTAAGTCTCGAAATACAAAGGATGCCTAAAAACCCACACACGCCCTTTTTTCATCCAAAAGACGCACCCTATTTAAGTGTGGTAACACCTTCTACACATGACATGAGTACCATTAGGGGTTGGTGGGAAGAAAATGCACATCAAACACAGGCTTTTTATAACCATATTTTAGGTGAGTCCGGTAAGGCGCCGCAGTTTTGTGAAGCGCATATCAATAAGGCCATTATTATGCAGCATTTGTATGCACCTGCTATGTGGACTACTTTCCAGTTACAAGATTTACTCGGTATCGACGCCAATTTGCGCAGACAAAACCCTCATGATGAGCGTATTAATGTGCCTGCCAATCCAAACCATTACTGGCAGTACCGTATGCATATGACCCTCGAAAATTTATTGGAGCAAGATAGTTTTAATAGTGAACTACAGTCTTGTATAGCTTCTAGTGGTAGGGCATAATGAGGCCATTGTACTGCTTTCTGCTTTATATTTGTTCTACCTAAATTATAAGCATTGCAACTCAATTATAAATCTATTGCATTACCGTTTGAGTATCCATTTACGATTTCAAATGGTCGTACAAAAACGCATCAGCCATCACTTGTTGTTTCTTTATCACTGGGTAATTTTACTGGTTTTGGAGAAGCCCCTGCCATTGTATATTACGATGTCACTGTAGAAAAGATGATAGAGGACCTTGAGTCTAAGCGTGCGATGGTTGAAAAATTTGCACTTACAGATCCTGCTAGGTATTGGCATTATTTACATCATTTGTTTCCAAATAATCCCTTTTTAGTATCGGCGCTTGATATGGCCTGTTGGGATTTGTATGGCAAAATGAAGGGGCAGCCACTCTATACATTATGGAATACAAGCTGGCAAAATACACCTGTAACAGATTATACCATTGGTATTGACACCATACCAAAAATGCTAGAAAAAATGCAGGCCAAACCTTGGCCGGTATATAAAATAAAATTAGGTACGCCTGAGGATATTGAAATCATGGAAGCGCTAACAGCAGCTACTACTGCTGTTTTTAGAGTAGATGCCAATGCGGGTTGGACCACCGAAGAAGCGCTTTTAAAAATCCCGATACTTGCAAAAATGGGTGTCGAATTTATTGAGCAACCACTTGCCAAAGACAATTGGGAAGGGATGAAAATATTATTTGAAAAATCGGAGCTCCAATTATACGCCGACGAAAGTTGTGTGATGGAATCCGATGTTCAAAAATGTGCAGGCCACTTTCATGGTATTAATATCAAGCTTACTAAATGTAGTGGGCCTACACCTGCACTGCGCATGATTGAAACCGCCCGCGGCCTTGGTTTAAAAGTGATGATGGGCTCTATGAATGAGTCTACGATAGGCTCTGCGGCTATCGCCCATTTTTTACCACAACTCGATCATGTAGATATGGATGGGCCGTTATTGTTATCGGAAGATATTGCTACGGGCATCACATTTGACAACGGCGTTGTTACTTTAACGAACAAACCTGGTTTAGGTATTACGCTTCTATAAATTACTACACATGACTCCTGAGCGCTATAACCGTATGTTATCGGTGATTAAAAATAGACAAACCAATTTAACGGTGGTGATGGAAAATGTAAATGATCCACACAATATATCGGCCGTTATGCGTACCTGTGATGCGGTTGGTATTCAGGATATTTATATCCTTAACACAAAAATTGCAAAGCATGATTATTTTGGTGTTAAAAGCAGTAGTAGCGCCGCTAAATGGCTAACGGTTCACCAATTTACCAATGCCCAAGAATGTTTTACGGCGCTCCGTAAAAATTACAATAAAATTTATACCACACATTTATCTAGTGACGCTGTAAGTTTATATGACATTGATTTTACGGATTCGGTAGCCCTCGTTTTCGGAAACGAGCATGATGGTGTAAGCGAAGAAACCATTGCCCTTGCCGATGGAAATTTTATTATTCCGCAACTTGGCTTTATTAAAAGCCTTAATATTTCGGTGGCCTGCGCTGTTTCTATTTACGAGGCACATCGTCAAAAAATGGCTGCTGGACATTACAAGGAGCAAACCATGTCAACGGAGCGACAAGAAAGTTTGCTCATGAATTGGTGCGCCGACGATTAATTTTTCGCAATTAAATTGTGGCGATTAATGTTTTGTGATTAATTTTTTACAGACTGATTTTTTTGCTTGGTCAAATACGTAAGGCTCACATTTAATTCAAATCCAATTAATAGGATCAGTGAGTTGATGTACATGAGGAGCATGATAATTAATACGGTTCCAATAGATCCATACACTTTATTGTAGTTAGAACTTGCAAACATGTCTACCCAATACGAAAAAACGAGTGTGGTTAAAAGCGTTAAAGTGGTAGCTAGCAGTGATCCTGCAGATACAAATGACCATTTCTTTTTAACGGATGGTGCGTAGGTATATATGAGTGATATACCAGTAAATAATAATCCAATAATAATGGACCAG